>DATJFP010000068.1 GCA_035495615.1 Verrucomicrobiia bacterium
ATCGCATTGTGCGCCGTTAAGGAGCGGCAGAGACAGTCGTGCTCGAAGACGTTGCAATTGTACTGACAAAGCCCGGTCAATTTCTGCCCCGTGAAAAATTTATCCAGCACGGCTTCGTAATGCGCCAGCTTGCCCATGTCGATGTCCGACCCGAGCTCCCAGATCACGTCGCCTGCCGCGCGCAGCCCGGCGAATCCCGCCTTGAGCGCGCCCTTCACGCCTTTTTCCAAAAGCCCGATCATGTTGGCGCCGTCAAAACGCCCGTCCACCAAATGATGGCGCTCGGAACTCAGCTGCAGCGCGCCGCGCGAGGCTTCGCGCTCGACATCGAGAACATGGCTCAACTGCCGTTTCAGAGCGGCCAGCGTCAAAGGATCGGCCAGGTACAGACAGCGTTCGTTCCTTTCCAGGCCGATCTTGATAAATTCAATGGTGATGGGAATGGCGACTTCGATATTCTTGTAAAAGAGGCAGGCGTGATGGCCCTGCGCGAGGGACTGCAGTTTGGATTTGTAGTCAGCGCCCAAATGACCATCCTGAATTAAGCAGACATTGGCTGATTCGCTGTGCATTTTATGCTGACACGGGGATGCGGTGTATCCGGGTTTCCCCTACAAAAAGGGGGTTTTTTGACGAAAAGCAGACTTTTTCCCCGTTTTTAGGACTTGCGGAGGCGCGTCCTGGAGAATGCGGTGAGCGTCTTACTTAATGCCGACGACCATGGAGTCGGGCCCCACGAGATGTTCGACGCGCGTTTCGCGGAAGCCCGCTTCTTTCATCCAGCGGCTGCAGTCCGCGCCCGTATAATCGAAACCGCCCGGAGTTTCGATCAGCATGTTGAGGCTCATGAGAAGGCCGAAGGCATTTTTCGAACGGTCATCGTCGATCAGCGCCTCGAACACGAGAAACGCGCCGCCCGTCGGAAGCGCATCGTAGGCCTTGCGGATCAAAATCTTTTTCTGCTCCAGGTTCCAGTCATGGAGGATGTGTCCCATCACCACCACGTCCGCCTTAGGCAGCGGGTCCTTGAAAAAATCGCCGCTCTCGAACCGGATGCGGCCGGCAAGGCCGAAAGAATTTACGTACTCTTCAAAAAGCGGCCGCACCACAGCCAGATCATAGCCGATTCCCGTCAGGTGCGGGTGGTTCGTGGCCACGCGAACCGGAAGGCAGCCCTCCGCCGCGCCCACGTCCACGAACGTTTTGTAGTTCCGCCAGGGAAACTGCGCGGCAATGCGGTTGGCGATTTCCATGCTGATGCCGGTCATGGCCTGGAGGAATTCCTTGAGCCGAGCCGCGTCCGCGTACATCTTCTCGAACGCGTCATCTTCCACGGCCTGGTCCTTCTGCGGCTTGCCTGCGCGCAGGGCGTCGGTCAAAGTCCCCCAGGACGCATAAAGCCGGTTATTGGACATCTCCAAAATCCCTCCGATATAGGAAGGCTTGGCCTTGTCCAGGAACCAGCCGGTTTCCTCGGTGTTGCGGTACTTGCCGTTTTCGCGGCCGAGCATGCCGAGCGCGACAAGCGCGTCGAAAAAATCCGGGGCGCTGCGCAGGTTGATGCCGAGCTTTTGCGCAAGAGACGCCGCGTCCGCCGGCCCCTTGGCCAATTCTGTAAAAAGCCCCAGCTCGACCGCGGAGAGCAAAGTCTTCGAGGCCCAGAATCCCAGCCCCAGCTGCATGATGCTGCCGTGCGAAAGTTCTTTTTCCGTTTTCATGATGCTCCTTAGAAAGGATTGCGGATCAGTGAGACAAAAAGCCCGTATCGCTGCCGTTGACCTTGAGACCCCATTGCTTTTCCAGATGACCGACCAGCTCGTCGATCTTCGCGAGCAGATGCGCGGCGTCGGTTTTCGAAAACGTGATCGGGGCGCCGTCCCGTTTTTTCCCGTTCCTGTGTACAAGATCGTGGCGCTCGAAAACGTAACGATGAAGCTCGTTCATGTCCGCGGGAAAATCGATGTCGAACGTGCTCTTGTAGAGGGACTTGGCCTTGGGCAGATTGTGCCAATGCGTGTTCACGAGGTACGCCTTCACGTCGGGCTCCAGAGTTTCCAGCTTCGCGTACACTTCCGCGACCGAGATCTGCATGTTCTGGAAATCGTGGTTCCCCTCGACGAATTTCCGCACGTAGCTTTTGTGTTTGAAGAGATGGTAGATGAACGCGTCGCCCAGATACGTTTCGAGGACGGTCATGGCCTGCGTGAAAATCATTTTCAAGAGCGCGGGCTTGGGCGTACCGGGCGGAAGCCCGTCCACGAGCTCGCGGATTTCCTGCATCCCGCGCTTGTAAGATTCCAGATAAACGCCGCTGGACGTGATCGCGTCGCCGACAAAATCTTCGAGATCTTCGGCGTTCGGCCTGCCGGACCACATCGCGCATTTCGAGGCGAGCTCGTGCGCGAGCACGTCGATCGCCGTATCGTTCGCGATCCCGCCGAATTCCGCTTCCAGCTCTTCGTCCGCGTAATAGGGCCCGCCCCAGATAAACCGGTAGCGCTCTTCCCCGTTCCCCGCCGGGCATTGCTCCGCCGGGTCCGCGAAATTTTCCATAAACCATTTCCTCATGACCTCGGACTGCTCCTCCTTCGCATACTTCGTAAACTGCTCGCGCGTCGGGGCGTTCGAGTCACTCGGAAACCAGCGAAAAGCGGCTACTGCCATGAGGCCTCCTAAAGGGGGCTATTTTAACCCGGGACCTTTGTGAAATGCAATTCTGTCCGGAGAATTTTAACTTACGGCGGGGCAATCCCTTAGGAGGAAAGGTCAGCCCGCGATGCTGTGGCAATACTGGCTCCCGGCCGAGCAGGCATTCAAACACCGGTTGCCGTCATCGGAGGTTTCTTTGTAGTCGCCGTCCACCTTTTCCACGTCCGGGCATTCGGCCGCGCAGGAGAAGAAGGAGGCGTTGCATCCCGCGGGAGGCGAGGCCTCTTTCTGGCAGCCCGGCACGCCCGCCGCGCAGGCCTTGCGGCATTTTTCCGGAAAGACCGCGTCGTCCAGCGGCGAACCATTGGCCACGCACGTCGTCTCGCACGCAAGCCGGGCTTCCGCGCAGCCCTCGAAAGCGCCGGATCTTTTCCGGGGCTCGGGCGCCGCGGTCTGCGTTTTCTCGCAGCCGGTCTTGCCCTCTTTGCAGGACATCGCGCATTGGTAAAAGGCATTCGTGCCCAGAAGCTCACTGCCCGAAGGCTGCTCCGCGACCGTCGACGGACATCCGCCGCCGCAATGATAATAAAAAGACGAGCAGGCATTTTTCGAATCCTGTTCCCGGCAGGATTCCAGGCCCGCGGTGCAGGACGTTTCGCATTTCTCTTTGAAATCCGACTGCTCGACGGGCTGTCCCTGCTCCATGTTGAAAATCCCGCTCTGCCCGCATTGCGCTTTGCACTGCGTGAACGCGGTTTCGCAATCCGCCGCCTGCGCGGAAGCCCTCGGAATCGCGGCTGCGCCCAGCAGAAGGAAAAGCGCCAGGATTTTACAAGGATGCCCGTTCATGGATTTATTCGAAGTCCTCCGCCTCGAAGATCTGCCGGATTTCGATTTCGGCTTCTTCGCCGGGCATAGGATTGGGGCATTTTTTGACCCAATCGATGGCTTCCTGAAGCGACTTGCATTTCCAAATCCAAAAGCCGGCGGTCGTATCGTTCGTCAGCGGGAACGGCCCGTGCGCCACCGTGCGCTTGTCGCCCGAGAACTTCACGCGCGCGCCTTTAGACGTGGCCTGAAGACCTTCCCCGGCCTGCATGATCCCGGCTTTCATCAGCTCTTCATTATACTTCCCCATTTCCGCGAGCAGCTGCGGGCTGGGCAGGACTCCCGCTTCCGAATTTTTGCCGGCCTTCACGATCACCATGAAACGCATATCCCCTCCTTTTATGAATGCGCCTGCAGCACCGCTTCTTTTGCCTTCCTGGCCTGCTCGAGCGCGGTATCTTTCTCTTCCACGGCTTTCTTCATCGCGGCCGCACGTTCTTCACCCTTGAGGTTCTTGGCGGCTTTCTTGGCCTGCTTGAACTTCTCCAGGGCGTCTTTCTTGGCCGCTTTATAGGCCTCTTCCGCCTGCTTCCTCTGGTCCTTTGACGCTTCCTTCGCGTTTTTCCATGCTTGGTGCGCTTCGTGCTTTTTATTTTGGGCTGCCTCTTTGGCCTCTTCCCAATCTGCGCGGTGCTCCGCTTTCATTTCCGCGTTGCCGTGTTCCTTCGCAAAGGCGTTTGGGAGCGCAAGGCCGATCATCAGCGCCGCAAGTACAGGCCATTTTATCGTGGGTTTCATTTTTTTCTCCTCTTGTGCAGCATTCGTTCGGGTTGAGTTCATGGATTCCTCATACGGCCCTGCAAAGGGTATTTTATTTCGATTTTTTCACGAGGATATGCGATACGTTTTCCGACGGCACCTGTTCGACGCTGCGGTACCCCAATTTGTTCAAATCAAGACCGGTAAAGATATTTTCTCCGCCTCCGAGAAAGACCGGGGCCACGGCAAAATGGATTTCGTCGATCAGCCCGGCCTCGAGGTATTGCCTCAAAGTGGAAACCCCTCCGCCGATCCGCACGTCCTTGCTTCCGGCCGCATCCTTGGCTTTTTTAAGGGCTTCTTCGATTCCGCCGGTGACGAAATAAAAAATCGTTCCGCCTTTCATCTCGATCGGCGCGCGCGCGTGATGCGTGAGCACAAAAACCGGCACGTGATACGGCGGCTCGTCGCCCCACCAGCCTTTCCATGAATCGTCTTTCCACGGCCCGCGCACCGGCCCGAACATGTTGCGCCCTAAAATCCATGCGCCGACATTTTCAAAACCGCGGATCACGAAGTCATTGTCGAGGCCGGTCGTACCGCCTGTTTTTCCCAAAACCTGTTCCTGGAAATTCTTCGTCGGAAAAACCCATTGATGAAGCTCCGCGCCGCGGACGCCCAAAGGATTGTTGAGGCTTTGCTGCGGACCGGCTCCGTAGCCGTCGAGAGAGATGCTGAAGCATGCGACACGTACTTTACCCATGGCTAGCCCGCCCAGGAGAGGAAAATGTTTTTTAATCGGAACTCCGCGAATTTGAGATTTATTATACCCGGCAGGGTGGAAAGGTCACTCAAAAAGGAGGAGGGAGAATGCGGCGGTACCGGCCTCTCAGGGGGCAGGTTCAAGTCCTGTCCCCCGGAGAAGCCGTCTTCATATTTTTTATCTCTTCGTAATTTCCGTCGCCGTCCAGACGTCGCTGCTGTTTTTTCTATTGGCTTCGACGCTGATCCGGTCGCCGTCATTGAGCTTGTCCAAAGATTCGGCGCCGTTGTATTTCGTATCGCCGTTCACGGAAAGCCTGACTTTTTCTTCCTGGCCCGACTGCGCCGAATCGCGCTTCACGGTAAGCGTTTTCGCGCTTTTGTCGAGATCCTCGATCTTGCCCAGGATATTGTTGTCCTCCAGGGCGCCATTGGAGGAAGATTCCCCGCTCTTGCGCTCCACCTCCGTGGCGCGCCAGTCCTTGCCTTCATTGTTCTGATTGGCTTCGACCCGGACGTCATTGCCCACTTCCAGATCGGCCAGAGACTTTGCGCCGCCTTTATACTTCGTGTCATTCGTCACGAACATGTTCACGGTTTCCTCGGCCTTGGTTTTCGGGCTGATGCGGCTCAGGCTCAGGATATTCTCATTCTGATTCACCTGAGTCAATTTGCCCTCGATCACTTCCGAATAAGCCGTTCCCGAATAAACCAGCGTCACGATCCCCAGCATCAACAGCAGCTTCGTTTTTTTCATGGCACACTCCTCCTTTTCGGCTCCGCCTCATGCAGATCCAACAGAAGAAAATTTACAATTCTTGTGCCATCCGGGAAGCGCCGGTCCGTGAATGCTTCAAAGGCTTGCGATTAAAAAAGATGCGCCGAAGCGGGGCTTTGTAAGGAAAAAGAAGAGTGAGAGAAAAACGTCCGACTTTCGGACATTCTCCGGACAGAAGAATCAGAATCCGGCGATCGGGAGAAAGTTACGGATGAACGGCTTTCAGCGCCTTCAAGGCGGATTCGTAATTCGGCTGGCGGGCCGTGTCTTTGACATATTCCGCATACACGATCTTGTTCTCCGGATCGATCACGAAAACCGAACGCGACAGCAGCCGGTTTTCTTTCATGAGAACGCCGTAAGACGTGCCGAAGGACGCGTCGCGGTAGTCGGAAAGCGTCTTGATATTCGCAGCGCTCGAGGTCCCGCACCAGCGCTTTTGCGCGAAAGGCAGATCCATGCTGACCACATAGACGGCGACATCCTTCGACAACTTGGCCGCTTCTTCGTCGAACCGTTTCGCCTGAATATCGCAGATCTGTGTATCGAGCGAAACAAGCGTCGTGATCACGCGGTATTTCCCCTTCGAATCGGCGAGCGTCACTTCGGATAAATTATTCGCCGCCAATTTAAAGTCAGGCGCCGCATCCCCCGGCTTGAGCTCAGGCCCCGCCAGGGTGACGCTTCCGGCCTTGAACACGACTTCCCGCTTCGCGTCTTCGGCATGGGCATTGAGGCTTCCCAAAACCGAAAGGCCCAAAAGAAAAATCAAACCTGGATTTTGCCTCACGCCGCCGGCGTCCAGCCCGTATCAATGGCTGTTTTATCGACCTGCTTCTGCTTCGCCAGCCGGGCCTGCGCATCGTCCAGGGTTTTCGAGGCGTAACAAGTGATGCTCTGGTCGCCATACGAAGGATTTTCCGTGTAGCCGTATTTTTCCTGGAGGAATTTATAAAAGGAAGCGCGGGCCGGATTCAAATTCACATCGCCCATGAAAGCGCCGGTATAGTACCTTTTCTCGGGGCTTGTCGATTCATCCGGCATGGGATGGCTGGGATCAATGGCCGTGCAGTAAACGGGCGTCGGCCCTGCCACGGGCCCGGTGTAGGCCACTTCCCCGGCCTTAGCAAAGGGAAGGACCAGCATCCCGGAAACAAAGAGAAGAGAAAAAGCCGCGAGTGATTTTTTGATTCGGACCATGATGTTCTCCTTTTTGATGTTCAAAACAATCCGGGGGGACTGTCCTTTATTACTGGCCATACTTGACTTGCGAATTCTTGGCACCGTTTTCCATGAAATCAAGGGACTCGCATTCGGTCATGATCTTGTTGTGCAGGGAAGAGGCCGCGGCGTTTATTTCCTGCTGATCGCCGCTTGAGAGAAAACGCATCCAGCCCTGCGGATCCGCGGAAGCGGCCGGCGCGGCTTCGTCCCGGCCTTGCTCTCCGGCGGCGACATACGCGCTGATCCACGCTTCCAGCTCCTGGTGGTCTTGCGGAGCGGCCGTCATGCGCTTGCTCATGAGTTTCCTCGCGATCTCGTGCGCGCGAAATCCTTTTTGCCGGTCAAAACACTCCAGGGTTCCGCTCTTCTGCAGATAATCGGCCTGGGTTGCCGAACCGGGAGCATAGGCCTTCGGCGTAAACGGGCGCGCGGCAAGCCATGCCTGGACCTCGGCGTCAACCGCCCCGGAATCCACGGCCTGAGGATGGGCGCGCTCCGCGGCGCGGCGGGCATGCATGTCCGCCAGTTCCTGCGACCGGCTTTGCGAAACCGGGGCCATCTGGCCTCCGGTCGCGGAATTCATGCAGTCCGCCCTCGCCTGGCTTCCGGCCGCCATGGCTTCCTGGTTCACGGCTACTTGCTCCTGCGGCGTAAAGCGCATCATGTACCGCATCGGATTACGCGGATCCGCGGAAACCGGCATGGCCCTGCCATCCCCATTCTGCGCGGCCCGCAGCACGGCGATGTCTTCCTGCCATTCTTTGCGTTCCGCATCGGGAAGACCGGCGGCATCCATTTTCTGCTGCAGCTTGTCGGCCATCAGTTTCCAGCGCAGCCCCGCGTTCGAGGCCGCACAATTTTTATAGGATTCAACGGGCGTGGGCGCTGCCGGGAGCGGCGTTCCGTGAAGCAGGTCCGGCAGCGCGACGTGCGTGTCAATCGGCGCATGCGCCGGGCGTCCCGAGGGATCCCCGAACTGCGACATGCCGCCAAACTGATACTCGCACTTGTCGTGGACTTCGCCGACGAACTGATTGGTGGCGCCGTTGATCTCCTGCTGTTCCGCATCGGTCAGCAGCAGCATGTAGCGCTGCGGATTCCGCGGATCGGGAGCCGGGACGCGCTGGCCGCCCGCGGTCGCGTTGAGCCACGCGATGTCTTCCTGCGCGGTCTTCTGGTCCCCGGCAGAAAGCGAAGGAAGCTTGCGCTGCAGCACCTGCGCGGTGAGGTTCTCGTGGATGCCGTACGTCTGCGCCATGCACCTGGGCATATCGTCATTGACCGTTGTCGCGTTATGCGCGGCCGGGAGAAAACCGCCGCCGAACGTTCCGGCCTGCGGCGCATTCGACGCGGGCTGAGGTCCCGAATTCTGGGCCGCGTTCTGGGCCGCCTGTTTGATCTGATCGAGCAGTCCCGCGGAAGCCGCGGCGGGAAGTGAAAGAATGAGGGCGCTAAAGATGAGCCCTTGTGCCAGGGTCTTCATGATCTCCTCCGGTTATAAATCCGTTCGATCGAAAGCGGAACGGATCGGAATGCAGCATGACAGGTACCGTTGCTAAGGCGGGATATATTCTACAAAAAGAGGGGCGATCAGGCTCGCTTTTTTTACAGGGGTCCCCGGCCGCTCCTGGAGGCTATTCTAGGCGATCGGCGGAAAATCAAATTCCAATTCGCTGAAGGTGCCCTCATCGTCCGAAACCACAATGGACCCGGAAACCGCGCTGACGATGCCGTTGGGATGGTCCGGATCGTAGCGCAGGATGGCATTGATATTGATGGTCACATGCAGCCCGCCGTCGATGAGGTCCCGGATCTCTTCGGGAAGCTCATTGTAAATGTCGGCGTTCGTGTGGGAATCGACGACGAACTGGACGGAAACCAGCACGCCGGCCTGCGACTGCAGGACTTGGTCCCAACTCAAATCGTGAGGATCGCGCATGTACTCCCGCATGCCGATGAACGGCACGGCGTCTATAAACTCCTCGATGTCGTCCCAACCGAGAACATCCGAAACGGCTTTCGTGATCTCGTCATACGTATCGCTGGGAACTCCCGGAGGCGGCACCACGGAATTCGGATTTCCATCAAAATCAATCTGGACCGTGCCGCCGTAAAGCCCGATTTGAAATTCTTCCTCCTCGCGCGCCCTGTCCCGTTCGATGATCGCATCCACGAGAGCCTGGAGGTCCTCCGCCGATCCGCTCACATACACGCACATTTGCCCGTTGATCATGCGCTGGTCTAAAACGTACTTCCCGGGAAGATTCGCGATAAAAGATTGAATGTCGGCCTGCACGGCGTCGATCGAAGCGCCGGGATGCGGAAAAAACGCCAGGCCCACAAAGACGCCATTGTTATCCACGTGCTGGTAAATGTCATAGCCGTGCCGTACGGGCTCCTGGTCCCCGAAATTCTCCGAGAAAATTTTCGCGGCCATCTGCCCGATTTGCTGCCCCGCGGCGACGACCGCTTTTTGAACTTCCGGCGGCAGATCGGCCTTTTGCAAAGGCTGCTCCCCGTTTTCCATTTTGGCGTTTTCGGGGACTTCCTTTTGCGGTTCGAGCGGAACCGGGGCCGCCTCTTCCTTCGGAGCGGCTTCATCGATGCTGACGACCGGCTGCTCCTGAATCACTTCCGGGACGGAACCCTCCGCCGGTAATCCGGCATATAAAGGAAGATCAGCGGCAACAAGCAGGAAAAAAATGGCGAGCGCGGATTTGCTCCAAAGCATTTTCATGAGGCCCCCTTGGACGACCCAAAATCTAAAACAAAGATAAACGCCGCAAGGGGGAATTACAATTTCAGGAAGGAAATAGCACGGCTTTGGCGGGAACTTGCTTTGGGAAAGATAGCCTTGTCAGTTTTACCGCATTCCCCCTTATTTGATAAAAAGGACGAGCGCGTAAAAAAGCGGGAAAAAGGCCAGCACGAAAAAAAACAGGGCGGTTCTGTAGGCGAGCTCCGTCACGCGGACATGCGCCTTGATGGATTTTTTTATTTTTTCATAAGCCGGCGTGTCGATGAAAAGCTGGCCCGCTTTCCTGACCGTCCCGCTCTCCTCGTCCTCCCACTCCCTCTGCAAAGCCTCCAGCTCGAGGCTGTCGAAGAGATACTTGACCGACCACCGCCATTTATAAACCACGGCGGCCGAGATCGAAACAAAAAAACCGAGGACGCTGGCTTCGAGGCACTTCACCATGACGGCGCTGAAATAAGGCGGCACGGTCTTCCGGTTATCGACGAGCTGGGAGATCGAAAAATACATGGCCCCCACCGCGAAAAGGGCGATCCACCGGATAAAATCGTCCCGCTCCTTCCATATATAATCGTAACTCTCTTTGAGCTTGCGCCCGAATTTATCGGAGCCGCTTTCCGGCACGCTCGGGGTCGTCGCTGCGTCATGGGCCATAAATCATTTTCCTTTTTAGAATTTTTTTTGCACGAAAAGAAAAGCGCGATGGCAGAAGCGGCCGAAACTCCGCGGGGCAATCGCGCGGATGAGGCAACCCGCTTTCGCCCAGAGGCCGGCTCCCCACCGGTAAAAACGAAGCTTCCAGCGGAAACGTCCCACGGGAATCAGGCGGCGGCGCGTGCAGATTTGACAGGCCGGGGCGAGCCGTCCGTCGAGAAGCTGACCGCGGAGGCGGCGGAACGGTTCATTATTGAGCAGCTCCTCCAGTCCGGAGGTTTCCTCCAGCCGCGTGATGGGCGGATGCATGCAGCAGGGCGCGACCTGCCCGTCGGCCTTGGCCAAAAAAGTCACCCACGGATCGAAACAGTCCCGCGTCATGCCCTGATTTTTTCCGGAGCCGGCCGCGGGGCTCGCCTCAGAAAAAACGGACGGCGCAGGCGGAACGCTTACGGATTCCAGCAGCGAATCCTGGATGAAAGTTTCGCGGCCGCTTTTTTTTACGATTTCCTGCGTCTTTTCCAGAACGGTCCGGGCTTCGGCCCGCTGAGGTTCCGGAAGATGATCCAGCGGCCGGGCGCGGAAGATGCCGGGCCGGTCTTCATAGGCGGCCAGGGTATGCATGTTGAAACTCTGCACCCCGCGCCGCACGCCTTCCTCCGCCCACTCCGGCAGGTGCCAGACGCTGACATCGGAAACCACGGCATTCCATGCCCAGTAGGGATGACGGCCCGTGCGCGCCGAGACCGATTGAATGCGCTCCATATTACGGAAGAAAAGATCGAGCCGTCCGTGGCGCCGGAGGCGGGAGAAGAGTTCCGGATCCACGGTGTCGCAGCTGGCGTTCAAGGCATGAAAATCCGCCAGGGTCTCGACTTCCGGTTCCGTGAGCGGCTTGGAAAGGTTGGTGTTCAGCATGAGCTGCAAGCCTTCCTGCTGAAGCTCGCGGCAGAGGCGGTCCCAATCGCGGACCAGGGTGGTCTCGCCATGCCCGCTCACCATCACAAAAAAAGTGCCGCGCCGCTTGAGATCCTCGACAAGGTCCGCGAACCGGCCCAGGTCGAAATCCTGTCCGTGATATCCCGGCTTGCTGACCGCGCAGTAAACACAGCTCAGATTGCAGCGGGAAGTCAGTTCGAGATGGGCGTAATGCGTGTAATCGGACAAGAGCAGGCGGTCCATGCGGCGCATTATAACACACGCTTTCTCAAAGGGACTGCTCCCCTTATTGCGCCTGGTAAGTCCAGCCCGTCTCGATCGTGCCTTCCGGGTTCAGTTGTTTGCCCGGTTTCATGCGGGCTTGTTCCACGCTCTCGGCTTCTTCCCTGCTGTTCAGTCCCGTGCACTGGATGCTGTTGTCGAAAGTCGTGGGGTCCTGGGCATAAGCATAGGCTTTTTGAAGAAATTTGGCATACGCGCCGCGGACGGGATTGAGGCTATTCCCTTCCGCCTCAAATACGCCCGAGAAAAACGCTTTGCCCTTGGTTGATGCCGGGGTGGGATCTTCCATGGCCGTGCAAAAATAATATCCCATGGACGGTTTCACCGGGCCGGATGCGATGCTGTCGGAAGCCAAGGATGACGGGACGGCGCGAACCACGAAAAGAAACGCGAAGATTGCGGAAGAATTTAAAAGAATGCGGCGCATGTTTTCTCCTTAGTTTTTTAGAGATTCGGCCAGCGAACCGAATCTGCAAAAGGCGAAACATAATCACACGGTTCTGGGGATTATGTTTCGCCGCGCGTGAACTCCAATGCCACGGGGACCTCCCTGGGGACTGTCCCCTTAATTTTTTAATTAAGGGCCCTATTTTCTTCGTATTCCCCCTTAAGGACAACCCTAAAATGATCTTCCCGTGAATTTCTTAAATCTTACCGGGGAAATCAGTTGGAAAGACCTTTTTGCCCGAAGCCCTTGAAGGATTAGCCTCGATAAGCGGGCCGGACGGATGGAATTTGGACCTTTGGAAGGGGTACCCAGCCAAACCGCCGAAGGTACCGTTCATAGAAAAACGCAGCACTCGAATTCTCCCTCCGGATCATTGCGGTCATAGCCGGAATGGAAAATAAACAGTTCGAAATTCTTTGAGATGGATTCTTGCGACGCCGGCAGCCAATTCCGGAGCATCTCGATGATGGTATCGCCCGCAGTCTCCGGCGGCCCCTTGTGGGTAAACATGGCCCTCCGTCCTTTGGGAAGCTCGAAAGTCACGAGGGATTCCGACAGGCCCTCAAAATCCCGGACCTGGACCAGAGCATGATAGTAGGATTCCCCCACGCGCTCCGCAAGATCGCCCACGATAAGCGCGTACCGCTCCGTCCCGACGCGCGAGTGGAGATCCGAAATGAGCGGCTTCAGCTCCTGCCAGAGAGAGGGAACATTGGTCATGTCGTTACGCGTATTCGAGGAACTGCGGATGAGGGTGCTGAGACCTGCAAACTTCATGGTCTCTCGTTCAACGATGGTTGGATTCATGGATGGTTCTCCCTATCCGGCGAGAGTTGCTCAATTTGCCAGCCGGCTGGGAAATTGAACTATAGGCCCGCCGGAGGGGCGATCGGACCGGCACTTTGCGGGGAGTACAATTTAGGTCTTATTGGAAAAACGATGAAGGGAGGCTGCACTCCCGGAATTATGGGGATTATATCAAGAACGAAGCGGCAGCGGGGTTTTAAAGGGCCGCGCCCCGCGGGAACCGCCCTCTTTACCGGAATGAATAAAAGAACCCGCGCGCAAAAAAATCTTAGGTGCCGCTAATTGAAGCGGCTGAAGGGGTGCCTTTGTTTATCAATTCCGTCCGCCCGGACGGAATTCGAACCTTTGGAACGGTACCGTTACCCTTAATTTTTATTTCGGGGACATTTTTTCCGGCCGGACAAATCCTCCCCTCGATGTGAAATGGGGGACTGTCCCCTTAATTTGCTTGATACGTCCAGCCGGTCTCGATCGTGCCTTCGGGATTGGCCCGTTTCCCCGCGTTCACACGGGCTTCCAGCGTGGACACCGCCATGTCCATGCTGCTTACTCCCGTGAACGTGATCATGGTATTAAAATTCGCCGGATCCTGGACATAAGCGTATTTTTCCTGGAGAAATTTGACATAAGCCTCGCGGACCGGCACAAGGGCTTTGGAAGCATCGCCCTCAACCATAAAGGCGCCGGAATAATACGCCTTCCCTTTGGGATTTGACTCTGTCGGATCTTCCAGGGCCGTGCAAAAATAATATCCTATGGCCGGGGCCACGGGCCTTATGACCGTCTCCCCTGCCAAGGCGGAAGGGATCTTGAAAAAAACCGCTGTGAAGATAAAAAGTATCGAAAAAAAAGCAGCCGTAAATTGACGCATGAATTCTCCTCGTAGGGTTAACATTAATGGGGCCGGTACCGCTTTTATACCGCAATACCGGTGCCTTTTACGAAAGTTTCTTTTCCGATGCCTAACAATCCGCGCGTTGATAGAAAGCTAAGGATTTTGTCTATTTGGCCGTCGTTCTTGCTCAGATTGATGTTATAAAGAGGCCTTATCTTGCAGGCCTTGGTATTGCGAAAACAGTCCCGGTGGAAGGAAAAATCAGATTGAACGATATGAACCGGCACATTGTTTAAAATGGTAATAAATCTCGCCCAAAGATCATCATTAAAAGGGGAAAGATCGGCAAAGGCCCTGTCGAACATCAATTCCGGAAAAAAGGCCGGCCGGTAGAGAATCCCGTTTTTCCCGGTCGGCAAAATATTGAATGGGAAGCTGCTGGCCAGCTGCCTCGCCTCATTTCCGGGGCTTATCAGGTTCCAGCTGAGATAGGGGTTCACTTGTCCGTCAAGAATCTGAATATGCCTGCAGCGGTAGGCGACGATGGAATCGGGCTTATCGAGATGGCCTTTGTACAGATTTAGAATCCAATCGTACGGATAAAGCGTGTCATCGTCGCACGTGATGATAAGCGCCTGCATATCGGTATAATATTCTTTGAGCGTGGGGATTAACTTCGTGTACGGCCCGATGTTTTCCGTGAAAACAATCTTGATCCTGCCCTCCGCTTCAAGCCGCTTTAACCACAACGGAATCTGGCTTCTTTTCAAACCTCTCTTTGCGTCCCCCCGATACGGATCTTCCGAAACAACCAGGCGAATCTCGTCGGCCATGAGGGCTTGATCGAACAAGGTCATGACCATTTTTTTAATGGACCTTATCCGCGCTCCTATGCTTGTAAAACTAACGATAATTTTCTCACGCCTATTTTCTTTTTCCTTTTTTATGCCCTGGGCCGTCTCCCTAGTTTTACGGCGTATCATGATATTGGGGAAAAAGTGTCGCATTTAAGCCAACTCCTGATATTTCTGTTGCCTCTTATTTAAAAACGAACCAAATCGGACCGAATTGCTTGTCAGGGGGACTGTCCCCGTGTCCTGTCCCCATGTCCTGTCCCCGTGTCCTGTCCCTAGGGACTGTCCCCTTTATTTTTTATTTCAAGCTTTCAGCGAGGTCCAACGCCTCGTTCACGTACTTCGAGTGCATGAACCCGCCGTGCGAATGCCCGGGATCGCGCATGAAGCTCTCGATCTTTCCGCCCAACTCCGCCAGTTTTTTCTGCGTGGCGTCCATGCGGTCACAGCAGTTTTGCTGCTCCTTGTCGAGCTCCGAACAATAAAGGATCCAATGCGTGCCGGCAAACGGCTTTTCAACCGCGCTTTCGAGGAAGAGCTTGTTCGGGGGGAAATCCGCTTCCATCGGGCCGGAATTCGAAATCGTCACCGCGAAATACGGCTGGGGCGATTGCCGGTCAAAATAAGTGACCGCGTAGCTGTTGGCGCTGCCCATGCTGTAGCCCTGAAAAATCACGCGCCCGGGCACCGCGCCGCGGCGCTTCAATTCCTGATCGATCCACCGGTAAATGTCATTCGGCTTGGCATAGCCTTCCCATTCAGCGGAGCGGCCGTACCACCATTGCACGGTCAGTATAGCGCAGCGGCGATCCTTGATTTTGGACATCCAAATCTGGAAATCCCGCGTGGCCCATCCCTGATGCCCTCCGAGACTCACGAGCACCCGGTCCTTCTGCGGATCGAAATTTTCAGGCTGCCACCAGACCGTGAAACTGCGATCGTCTTCGGTAGGACGGATCTCCGCGCCCGAAGACACGGCAAATTGATAATCCTCGGCGTCCCGGCTTTTGGCAAGTTCCAAAGTCGATCCCGGTTCTCCCCATGGTCCCGGCCTCATCCCGCCTTGCGGCCGATGCCCGCCCGCCGGCATTTCTCCAAATGCCGCCGGCGTCAAAAGCGCCATCCACAAAAATCCCAGCCAAAATCGTCTCATTGATCGCTCCCCCTTATTGGAATTGCAGGGCCGACAGGCGTTCCAGTAATATTAGGTACCGTTAAATTTCAGCCGCGACTTAAAACTTCATGGACTCTGCGATCATCTCTGATGATTTCCAATGCCAGTGGGTATCGTCATAGTAATAAAGATCCCGCACCCCTGAAACATGCGCTTTATCAAATAGATCTTTAAGATCTATGAAATCGTAGCGTTTCGGCAGCTTTCTTAAAACATCAAAAAAAATGCTGCGCGGGTACGGATTATTGAGAATATGGTCTTGATAAACGGTATATTTATCGGGTGCCGGCATAAAATGAAGCTTGATCCCTTTCTTACTAAGCATTTCCGACAGCGCATTCAAATTGTTATTCAATATTTCAATATTTTCAGGCGAATTTTTATCAAGCCCTATCAGATCCTCTATGTAAAACAAGAGCTTATTCCCTTCTCGATGGCTGAACATGGGCTGGTCCATTTCTCGCACATAAGTTTTAGAAAAGAAGGCATGATCTGAGAATTTATAAAGAAATCGGTAAAACAGAAAGCGAAAGTTGCCCGTATTTAAAAAACCAATTTTAGGATGGCGCCCCCTCTGCTGAGGTTTATTATATTCCCGTTCCAGCTTGGATATATCTTC
>DATJFP010000069.1 GCA_035495615.1 Verrucomicrobiia bacterium
ACCGTGACGAGCGACTGCCACCGCAGCTGCAGCACGAGGTCCCGCGGTCCGTAAGTCGTGATCAGGATAATGCCCGCGATCCAGCCCACGTTCATGATCACCGGACCGAAAGAAGATGTGAGAAACTCCTTGTGGCTGTTCAGAACGCCCATGAAAAGCGCGTAGGACGACATGAGCGCCATGTAAGGAAGCAGGAAACGCAAGAGGTCCGCGATGAGCAGCGCCCGCGGCGGCAGGCCTTTGATCTGGAGGAAAAACTGGATGCCGATGAGAAAGACAGCGATGATGACGAGGCAGGAGGTCTCGAGAATACTGAGCAGCGACTTGGAAAAACGGAAAGCCTCTTCCTTGCCCTGGGTCTGATAGATCTCGTTGTACACCGGGATGAAAACGCTCGACAGCGCTCCTTCTCCGACGAGGCGGCGGAAAAAGTTCGGGATCATGAAGGCGTACAAAAACGCGTCCCATTGCCAGGTCGTGCCGAAGGCCTGGGCGCTGACCACGTCCCGGATCATGCCGATCACCCGGCTGATGAGCGTCATGAAGCCCATGAGCCCGGCCGCTTTCACCAGGTGCCTGCGCCCCTCCCGGGGAGCATTCCCGTTGACAGGGGGTACCTCCTGTGTTACATTGTCCGGACCTTTTTGAAAGGAATCAGGTTTATCCATGCCGAATATCGAATCTGCTAAGAAAAGAGTGCGCAGCGATGCGAAAAAGCGCGACCGCAACCAGGGCGCCATTTCGGAGCTGAAGACGCTTTCCCAGAAACTCGCGTCTTTGAAAGACCAGCCCGAAAAGGCCCGGGAAGTTGCCATGCGCGCCATTTCGCGTTACGACAGGGCCGTCAACCGGGGCATTATCCCCCGCGGACGCGCTGACCGCCGCAAATCGCGCATTACCCGCTTTCTCGCGACGCTCGAGCCCAAGAAAAAAGCCTCCAAGAAGTAAGCTTTCCCGGTCAAACATTTTCCGTGTTTCCGCAGGCCCTTGGTGTGTTCTCATACTTTTTGAACGGTCTCCTTTAAATAAAGGGCGCTCACCCTCTCGCGCCCATCGCCAGCATGCGCGACTTATCCGTCGCGCGGCGATTACGCGCCGCACCCAACGATCCATTGTTCCACGGCCAGCGTGTCTTCGGACGCCCTTCCGGTCTTGATCGCCCAATCCAGCTGAAAAAGGCCTTCGACCGTCTTTTCGAGGCGCAGCCTTGAAACCTGCCGGGCCTGACGCATGAAGTTTCTCCCCTGGCTTTCATACACGCCGCAGCGGAAGAGAATCGAGTTTTCCGACACGCCCTGTTCCAGCAGTACCGCCGCCAGCCACAGCCGGCGCAATTGCCAGTGCAGGAGGCCCAGGAACGAAAGAATGTCCGCGTCGTTTTCGCGGATGTACTCGTTGAAGAGTTTCAGCGCGGCCTGCGTCTTTCCGAAGCTGATCGCGTCCACCAGGTGATAGACGTTCACCGCGGTCAGCTTTTCCTCGAACATCTCCAGCATTTCCAGCGTGATCTCTTCCCGCTCGCCCGCGTACGTGGCCATCTGATTCAGGATCGAATCGAGCATGCCGGGCGCGTCGCCCACCTGCTCTTCTAGACGCCTCTGGGCGTCCGGCGCCATTTTCTTGCCGTATTGCCTCAGCTTATCCCGAATGAATTTGGAGGCCGCGCCCTGCTTGTCGCGGTCGGAAAAAAGCAGGATCTCCGCTTTTTCCTTCTGGGCCCATTTGGCCAGGGGATTTTTTTTGAGATCCGTCACCGGAGACTGGAGGATGAAGCACGTGGCCGGAGCCGGCGCTTCCCAGTACTGGGAAAAGGCCTCGAGGTCGCCCTCCTTCAGGAGGTCCGCGTCCGCGATCTTGAAGATCTGGAGCGAGATGAGGAACGGCAGCGTGCGCGCCTGGGTCAGCACGGCAGCCAGAGGGGTTTCTTTCAGGCGGAAAGTCTGCTTCGAGACGCCGCCGGGATTTTCTTTTTCAAGGCGGGCGGTGAGCTCCCGGATCTGCTCGTCCACGATGAAAGGATCGCCGAGAAAAAGATAAAACAGTTTCGCCATGTTTAGCCGTGACAGGGGGAAAGTTTTCTGTTCGATTTCGGTTAGGGCCGGGCTTACCAGTCTTCGACGATCCGGTCCACGACGTTCTTGGCGATTTTTTGGACCGCGTCCGCGGCCGCTTCTTCCCTGTTGATCGTACGAACGGTGCTGACCTTGTACTCCGCGTCGCCTGAAAAATCCGGCTCATGCCAGATCACGTCCCCGGTCGCCCGGTCGATCAGCTGCACATCCAGAACAATGTACAAGCGGTATTCCTCCACCGACTCCAGGCTCGTAAACCGCAGCCCTTCCTGCTCGAACTGGATGAGCGTCGGCTCGAGAATCGCGTCGGCTTCTTCCTTCTTCACGACTTTCAGATTGCCGTCGCGGTGCAGGCGGTTGATGATGGCGTTGGTGATGTCGATTTCCAGCCCCGGCACGTAAGCGTACACTTCCTGGATCGGAATCTTGTTTTTCACCGTGTCGACGTAGATCGTCTTGATGTCTTTGGGGAGGACGGTCTTACTGGTATACCCGCAGCCGGGATAAAGCGTGGCCGTCAGGGCAACGAGCGCAAGCACTGCATATTTTTTCATTCTTAGGCTACTTTCGTCTTGCCGGGTTCAAACCGGTCGAGTTCACGGGAAAGAAAACTGTGGCGGGATTCGATCTGGACCAGGCGTTCTTCCAGGCGCTCCCTCTCGGTCAAAAGATCCTGGGCCGTGGCTTTGGAGCCGACGCTCTGAACAAGCTGATCGATCTTGTTGATCTTTTTCTCGATAATCTCGGATTCCTCCTTTTCCAGTTCCCGTTCACGCTGGATCAGTTTGCCTAAGTCGCCTTTGAGGCCATTGAGTTCCTTGAAGAGATTCTTTTCCTTGCCGGAAATGTCTTTCTTCTTTTCTTCCCACTTCTTCTCGCCTTTGCTTTGCTCGGCTTCGCGGTCGAGCGCTTCGGCCTCGTGGGAAATCATCTGGTTCTGGCGCTGGAAGTCCTGGCGCGCGTTCTGCAGGCGCGCGGCAATGCTCTGGATCTCCTGCTCGAGGGTCTGCTTTTCCACGTCGACCGGCGCGGCTTCGGCGGCCGGGGCCGTTTGTTCGGGCTGCGCCGCGGTTTCTTCCGCCGGAGCGGCAGGAGCCGCCGGGGCTTCGGGCGCGCCGCCCTTCGCCGTAATTTCGGATTCGACGCGATTGAGCTCCTGGCGGTACGTTTCGAGCTTGCGCGTTTCTTCGTCGAGGCGGTGGATCAGCCTTTCCTTGCGGTCTTTCTTGGGAAGGACGCTGCGGGCGCTGTCGACCGCGTCTTCCATGAATTCATACGGCACCTTCACGATCGACGAGCGGAACTTGTAGCCGCCGCCGAGCGACGCCTTGGCCTTCAGGATGTCGAGCTCCTTCCGAAGCTTGAAGATTTCCTGATTGCGGGCCTCGATGATCATGCTTTCCAGTTCGATCTCTTCTTTCAGGGACTTCGCACGGTCCGCGTAGGCATCGTTTTCCGGAAGCTTCGCGGCCGTATCGGAGGCTTGGGCGGCCTGGGACTTGCGGCCGAAAATAAATTCGTGCGCGCCCTTCAGCACGGCGCGGGCGGGAGCAGCAGCCGCGCGGGCCACCGCGGGCACTTTTTCCTTTTCGCGCGTCTGGAGCAGGCCGTTCAATTCGCCGGTCATGGCCTTGATCTTGTCGTGCCGGTCGTTGATTTCCTGATACGCCTTGCGCATTTCCTTCTCAATGCCTTTGATTTCCTTGCGCAGGTCGCGGACTTCTTTGTCCGTGGGGTTGCCTGCGCTGAGCGAATCCAGCAGGCGGCGCTGCTCCTGCATGGCCAGTTCTTCGTTGAAGGCCTGCGACATGATGTCCACGATGTTCTTCTGCGCGGTGATCTTTTCCTGCAGGTGCATCTTGTATTCCAGGAGCTTCTGCACGGGTTCGTCCGAGCCCGTGGACTTTCCGTCAAAAGGGTTGAGGGCATCGATCGAACGGCCGACCGCGCCGGTCGAAGCGCCGAGCGATCCCATCATCTTGCCCGGAGCGGACAAAAGAGCCTTCCAGGCGCTGGTCCCGTACTTGGATTCGAAGATCTGCTTCTTGTCGTCGAGTTCCTTTTCCAGGGACTTGATGTGCTGTTCGCTGTCGCCGAGATTTTTCTCGCGGCTCTTGATGTCTTCCTGGCCCGCCTGGAAGGCTTCGTAAAAACCCTTCTGGTCGGATTCGAGGCCGGTCATGGATTCTTCGTGCACGCCCAGCATAGCGGCCACTTCGTTGTAATGCTTGTAAAGGAGTTCCTTTTCCTCGAGCAGGTCTTTCTTCTCGTCGGAGACCTTGTAAAGCTTGCGGGCTTCGATCTGGCGGACCCTGTCGAGCTCGGTGGGCTGCTCGCCGACGAACGGCAGGATGTCCAGAAAGCTTCCCTTGGATTCCATGCCGAGCGACTGCTTCCATCCGGTAAGCTGCTTTCTTTCCGCGGCCAGCCCGTCGCGTTCTTCGTCGAGCGACGACTGCCAGCGGTCCATGGCTTTTTTGAAATCTTCGGACGTGTTCGAAGCGTACTGTTTGCGCTTCAGGTCCAGGTTCTTCTGTTTTTCCACGAGTTCCTTTTCGCGGCGCTTCAAATCTTCTTCGCGGCTGGACAGGCTCTCTTTCTTGGAAGCCTCAAGGCGCTTGCGCTTCTGCTTGAGGCGCTCGAGCGTGCGTTCCAGCGTGGAGCGTTCCACGGAATCGCCCTTGGGCAATGCGCCGAGGTTCGCTTCCGTCACCTGGATTTCCTGGTCGAGCTCGGTTTTCTTGCCGCCGTGATAGGTCACGGGCTCCTGAAGGCTGCTCAGTTTTTCCTTGGCCTTTTGCCCCCACTGGGTGTCGGGATAGCGCTTGGCCACGTCTTTATAATAAATGAGCGCGCTCGAGAGATAATTCGTCTTTTCGTAATACACGGCGATGCGGTAATTCTTCTCCGCATTTTTCTCGTCGATCTCCTGGCGGATCTTCTGCGCTTTTTCCGAAACGCTGCTGTCCGGATAACGCGTGAGGAAGCTGTCCATGGAATCGGCGGCGTTGTCGAGGGCGCGCTGGTCGCGGGCCTGGACGTTGGATTTCATGAAGGACGCTTCCGCCATCTGGTAGCGGGCCTCGGTCACGAGCTCGCTTTTCGGGTAGTTGTCGATCACGGCCTGGAACGCGTCGACGGCCGCGTCGAAACGGCCGGCCTGCTTATCCGCGAGGCCGAGGTTGAACTGGGCCTTGTCGCCGTATGCGCCATAGGGCGCCTGCTTCACGATGTGATCGAAGACGTCGATGGCGCGCGGAAGAGAGGGCAGGATCTCGAGGCCCATCAGCTTGCCTTTGCGGCCGGAAAGGAAAACATTGCCGATGCGGAATTCGCGCTCGATCACTTCGTCGGCGCGGTTGTTCTGCGGATAACTCTGGAAAAGATCTTTGTACGCCTCGAACGCTTTGAGGTAATCCCCTTTTTCTTCGTAGAGAATGCCGAGCTGGTACTGGGCCTCGGGCGCCGCTTTGGAGCTGCGGTATTTTTTCAGGAGGTCTTTGAATTCGTCTTCGGCCTTCTTGTAATCTTTGTCGCGGAAAAGTTTCATCGCATATTCGTATTGTTCGTCGGAAGCATCCTGGGCTCCGCCCTCGGAATTGACGAACTTCCCCTGTTCAGGAGACCACACCCAGTAAGCATTAGAAACGGCAGAAGGAACAAGAAGGAAGGCGAGGAGGACAAGCGCGCGCTTGTTGATTTTCATAAGTTGTGTGAATACCTCGATTTGCGTGGGATTTTAAAACGCCCTACTATAACAAAGCATTTTTAAAATGTCAACGAAGGATTTTCCCTTACCCGGCCGCTCCAAATCCTTTATCCAGCGGCGGATAAGAAGCGCGGAACAAGCCTCAAAATCCCGTCTTTTCCGGGTGTAAAACGCACGTCTCCAGACTCGCTCAAATTGAAAATCCGGACCGGCCGCCTTGCGGAAAATGAAAGCAGCCCCGGATCGCGTCCCGGCAGCACCACCGATTCCATCCCCGTTGCCGCGCCTAATTCCTCCCATAACTTTTCCGGGCTTTCCCCGGCGCGCGCCAGGATCACGGCCCGGTACCTCTTCCCCGGACGCTTCAAAGATTCCAGGGTTTCCGCGGATAAGTTTTCGAGCCAGAGCACGCAGTCCCCGCCATAGCAGACCGACAGCGCCAAATTTTTTCCGGCCGACAGGGTTTCGATCCTGCCCCGCGGACCGATGTCCACGTGATTTCCCGGCTGCAGCACGTAGTGGACAGGACCGGCCGCGGGTTGACGCTTCGGCGGAAGCGCTTCGAAAATCCTTTCGGCCGGAAGCAGCCCCGACGCGGGGGCAGACGGAAGGAAGATTCCCGCGAGCGGCGGAGCGCCCCGGCCTTCGAAATATTTTTTAAGCGTGCGGTCCGGACGCGCGCCGCTTTGAAGCAGCCAGTGGGAGCTGCCGTCGAAAACCGCGTGCGAGGCCGCGCCTTCCCGGACGGAAAAAACCGTGAGCTGGAATTCCGGCTGGGGCCGCACAAAAAAAGTCAGGACAAGGCCCGCCAGGGCGCCGGACAAGGCCACGCGCAAACGGCGCGTGCCCGGGGCCTGACCGCGCCGAAACATCCACAAGCCGGCCAGGACGAAGTAATACGCGAGCATCTGAAGGATCGACGGCTTGGGCACATGAAAGAAAGCGCCGGGCAGGCGCGCGAAAAAAGCGATCGAGGCCAGCGCGGCTTTCAGAAAAAAAGCGGACGCTCCCGCGAAAAAAGCCGCGGGCGGAAAAGAAAAAGAAAAAGCGAGCGCGGCAAAGGCCAGGACCAGCGCCGCGTGGAAAAGCGGAATGGCCACGAGATTGGCCGGAAGGCCGGCCGGAGCGAACACGTAAAAATAATAGGCTGCCAGGGGAAACGTGCCGAGCATGACGGCGAGCGTCGCGCCGAACCCCCAGGCCTCGAGCGCCGGATCGTCCTTGGCGGACGGCGCCGCAAGCCGCAGCATGAAAACCGACAGGAAAGAAAGCTGGAACGACACCTGGCTCAGCGCGCCCGGGTCCGCGGCCGCGAGAACAAAATAGGCGAAGAAAAACGAATTCCACGCGGGCCTGTCGCGTTCCAGGAAAAAGGCCGCGAACACAAGGCCGCTCATCCAGCCCGCGCGCATCACAGGAATGCCGAGGCCGGAAACCAGGACGTAAAGCAGCACGAATCCCGCGCTCCATGCGGCCGCGGGCCGTCCGGGATAACCGCAGAGAAGGAGCAGCCCGTAAAAAGTGCCGGCCACAAGCGACACGTGCAGCCCGCTGATCGAGAGGATGTGCGTGGTGCCCGTGGCCAGAAACGCCTGGCGCGCCGCGGGCGAAAGCTGCTGGCGGTCCCCGAGAACGAGCGCGCGAACGTACGCGGCCGGCTCGGGGTCCCAGAGGCGCGCGATTTGACTGCGGATCGCGGATCGCCAGGCCTCGACGGCCCGCAGAAATCCGTTTCCCGCTCCGGGACCGCGGGCCAGGACGCGCAGCGACGGGCCGCCGTAGGCCTGCGCCAGCGTGCCGATTCCCCGGCCGCGATAAAACGATTCTGCGTCAAAATCATATCGATGCGCGGGCCGCGCCGGTTTGCGGAGCCTCCCGCAGACAAGGACCGCGTCGCCCGCTTCCGGAATTTCTCCCGGATGAAACGCGGTGACCCAGGCGCGGCCTTCCACGGGAAACTCCAAACGGCCTCGCGCGGTCACCAGGATGATTCTCTTCGCGCGGAGCACAAACGAAATTTTCTGGCCCCTTCCCGCGGGTAAAATTTCGGGTGCGCCCTCCACGGTTCCCCCGACATTGGCCTGCTGCTCCTGCGCGTCGAAAATCCAGGATTCCAGGGGATGCGGCCGGGGCGCGGCGTCGAGCCGGAGACGGAGGGCAAAGGCCGCGGCAAAGAGAAGGACGAAAAGAAAAAGAAAATATTTTCCGCCTCTCGCCTTCCAGGCAGGCCAGAGTCCGGCAAGGCAAAGCCAGGCCAAAATCTGCGGAGGAACCGGAATAAAAGGCGCGGACAGGATGCCAAGCGTGGCGGCAAGCGCGGGCCACAAAAAAGGCAGGCTCAAGGCCTTTCTCCCGCGGGCGCCGCGTTTTCCCGCACGAGCCGGAAAGCGGGCGGCGGTTCCTTTTGGGGAGAGGAAAAAATCCGGGCGGCCTGGAAGGCGAGAAAACAAAAGAGCAGCCAGAACAAAAAGGTGTGGTGCAGGAATTTCAGCGCAGGCATTCCGGTCCCCGGATTAGAAAAGCCGCTGACTTCCCGCGAAGAAGGACTACGCGAGCGTCAGGTAGACTTCCCTTCCCTGAGACTCAAGGATCACTCTCCTGCCTTGAATTTCTTTGACGAGGGCGTTGCCGATACGGTCTCCGACGCCGACCACTTCATCGTTAATTACGGCGAGCTCTTCGTTGCCGTCGATGATGCCGCTCAGCGTAAAGCCCGCGGAAATCGCGGTCGGAGTCGTAGCAAACGTCCGCACCGGGTGGCGCTCGGGAAAGGTTTTCGGCGCCGCCGGAAGTGGAGAGGAATGCGCGGGTTGGACGTTCATGAAACGCGCGGCCGTGAAAAGCGGCCACGCGGAAAACAAACAGACGACGGCCAGAAGGCCCCAGAAAACATAAGGCATGCGGGATTCGTGCGCGCGGCGGGCAGGCGCGGCTTTCGGCATCGCGGCCGCCTGGGACGCGTGCATCACCGCGGGAAGCGGCGCGGCCGGGACTTTCATCGTGGCCATGACCGCGGCCAAAGGTTTTTTCTTCTGCTGGAGCGCGTCGTGGATCAAACTCATGCTCTTACCCCCTGGAGATCGCCGTAAGCATAATCGACCATGCCGGTGTCGATGAGACGGCTGGATTGCGTGAACGCTGCCATAAGCGAGCGGTCCGCCAGTACGTTGATCAGGCGCGGCACGCCGCCGGAAATCTGGTGGATGCGGTCGATGGCTTCGGGCGTAAAAAAATCGTTTTGGCCGCCGGCGACCTGCAGCCGGTGCCGGATGTACTCGTCGACTTCTTCGCGCGACAGGACCGTGAGATGGTAACGGATCGTGATGCGCTGGTAGAGCTGGACCAGGTCCTTGCGGTTGAGCAGGTCCTTCAGCTCGGGCTGGCCCACGAGGATGATCTGCAAAAGTTTCTGCGTCGAGGTTTCGAGGTTCGACAGCAGCCGGATCTGCTCGAGCGCTTTCGGGCTGAGAAGCTGCGCCTCGTCGATGATGACGATGGCGTTGTAGCCTTCTTCGAGCTGCTCCAGCAGGAAACGATTCAACGAATCGAAATAATCTTTCCTTTTCTTGCCCGAAGGCTTGATCCCGAAATCTTCGACGATGGTCTGCAGCAGCTCGAACTCGGACAGCTTGGGATTGAAGACGAGCGCGCTGTGCACCCGGTCGCTCATGCGCTGAAGCAGCGCGCGGCAAAGCGTGGTCTTGCCCGTCCCGATCTCCCCCGTGATCTGGATGAAGCCGCGCCGGCTTTCCACGCCGTAGATTAGCGTAGAGAGCGCCTCGCGGTGCTGCTGGCTGAAATAGACGAAGCGCGGGTCGGGCGTAACGTTGAAAGGGGCTTCTTTCAAATTGAAAAAGGATTCGTACATAAAGGCCTCGGCTCGGCTGAGTGTGTGGGAGTGGTCCCCGCTCTCTAATAGTTCGGCAGGGCGGAAAATATCTTAATGCCGGGTTTCAGGCAGGGCAAGGCTGCCCTTATAGCAATTACGGTCATGGCCTGTTATCCGGGCCTAGCCATGCGGGGTTTATTAGGTGCTCTTAAACGGGAATGAACTCGAAGACCTTGCCGTCCTTGCGGTGGATGTCGGCGGTAAAGGGCTGGCGGCGCTCGTTCGAAGAAAGGTCGGTGCGGCCGGTCATGAGGTCCCGGATCTTCATGCGGCCCTTGTAACGCTCCAGCGCCGGCAGGAAGATGCTGGCGCTTTTGTCTTCGCCGCCGTTGTTGGTGACGACCAGGTAATGGCGGCTGCCGCGCGAAAACAGCGCGGTCTTGATGTCGCGCGTCGGCGAATAGGAGACAAGGCCGATCTTGAGATAGTTCAGGATTTCCAGGATCAGCTCGCGCGTGGGATCCATGCCGAAATGCACGAGCCTGCCCTTGCCGACTTTTTTGATGTAGCCGACGACGTGCTTGCCGTAGCTGCCGAAGTCGGCCATGATCCTCTGCCCGCTTCCGTCCGGGAACGTGTAAACCGAGCTGACCTGCCTCACCTTTTGCCGGCCGGGGGCGAGCTGGATCGTGAATGCTTTCTTGAATTCGAACAGGATGCTTTTCGGATCTTCGAAGCCGATGATGTCCAGGTGCCGGAAGCGGTCGTCTTTGCGCGGGTAATCGCGGAACGCGACCAGAGTGCCGCCGTTTTCCACGTATTCGCGCAGGCGCCGGTGCGATGTTTCCTCGAGCCACTGGTTGCCGGAATAAAAAAGGACTTTCTGGTCGCAGGTCATGACTCTCGGGTCGTAGAGCTGGTAATCGATGTCCGCGTCGTAGAGCCCGACGAGGATCGGGCTTTTCGCGCTGAGCGTGCGCGCGGCATACTGCAGCGGATTGTAGGTCACGCCCACTTCCGTAATCTTCTTCAGGCTGGGCGGATGCATCTGATGGAACACGGAAACCATCTCCTTGAAGACCTCGTACAGCTCGCCGCGCACGCGGCCCCACTCGTTGATCGGCGACATATACCAGTTGTCGCGGTTGACCAGCATGTACCAGTTCCAGCCCGTGACGCCGCCCATGATGGCCGACAGCACGATGAGCCGGTAATGGTTCGGCGTCAGCACGCCGGTCTCGTAATGGCGCGCGTGCCACACACCCGCGGCGAATTCCGCGATGTAGGCGACCTTCGACGTGTTCTTGAGGAAACGGATTTTGTCGATCAGCTTGCGCTGCTCGTACTGATCTTCGGCGAGCTCGCTGGACGGATACAAGTCCACGCCGATCATGTCGCAGGCCGACTGCATTTCCCGCCAGTCGTGTGCATAAAAAAACGGGTACATGTTCAGGTAGATCGGGACGTCGATGCCCAGTTCGCGGAACGTTTCCACGTTCCATTCCGCGACCTTGCGCGAATAATCGTATTTGAATTTAAAATAGTCGATGTTGCGCTTGAGCTCTTTGTCGCCCTTCAGCATGAGGCCGGTCTCGCCCTGCAGCATGGTCGCGATATGCGCCCCCACTTCCTCGAACTTGCGGTATTCCGTGCCCCAGCTCGCGTTCAGGTCGTCGAGGTCCCCGTGATAGAGCTCGCGGATGAAGTCCTGGAACATGCCGGGGGTATGGCCGAGGCCGTACTGCGGGCCGAAGGTGTCCGGCCACGGGTCGATCTCGTTGTCCGCCTGCAGCATGATGATGTGGCCGCCGCGGCGCGACGCGAGATACGGCTTTAAAACCGCGCAGACTTTTTCCAGGTACACGCGCGCGTATTTAAGGAACGTGGGATGAAGGCGGTGGTATTTGTACGCGTAAGCGGGCGCGCCCTCGTTGGGCCATTCGCTGTAGATGTACGGGCCGGGCCGGATGATGACGTTGAATTTTTCGCGACGCGTGAGCTCGAGGAATTTCTTGAGGTTGCGCGTCTGGTCGGTCTTGCCCGTGAAGTCGAATTTGCCGCGGTGGTATTCGTGGTAGTCCCACGGCACGTAGGTCGCGACCGTCTGCAGGCCCATTTCGCGGACGCGCGCCAGCACTTCCTTCCAATAGCTCGGGTTCAGGCGCCAGTAATGGACTTCTCCCGAAATCAGAGGAACTTTTTTTGAGCCGGCCCAAATTTCATTTTTTTTGATCTGGACTTTAGGCATCGAGATCGCGGGACTCCTGTGTCCCGGTGGAGAGAAACCGCCGCGGGCGCGTCCTGGGTTGCCGTCCTGACAGGCGCTCGGTGCGGAATTTAATTCAAGACGATATTGACGATGCGGCCGGGCACGACCACGACTTGCTTGAGGGTCTTCCCTTCCAGCCAGGGAACAATGGCCTCGTGTTCGAGGGCCATTTTCCGGATTTCGTCTTCGCTACTCGATGAAGAAACGACTATTTTGGTGCGAACTTTACCGCCCACCAGGACAGCCAGCTCGGCGCTCGCTTCCGCCAGGCACTTCTCGTCCCATTTCGGCCAAGGAGCCCAGCCCAGGGTTTCCTTGCCGCCGAGGCGCTGCCAGAGTTCTTCCGACAGGTGCGGCGCGAAGGGCGCCAGGAGAAGAATGAAATTTTTCAACATGGAAGCCGCGTAGGTTTCGTCTTTCAACGTTTCGTTGATGAAGATCATGAGCGCCGAGATCGCAGTGTTGTAACGGCCGCCTTCCAGATCTTCGGTCACCTTCTTCACGGTCTGGTTCATGCGTTTGTTTTCCGCGGGCGTCAATTCCCTGTCCTGGATCTTGGGGCTGAGCGTGCCTTCTCGTTCGATGAAAAGGCGCCACACGCGCGAAAGAAAACGGTACACGCCTTCCACGCCGTTCATGGACCAGGGCTTGGTCATTTCCAGCGGGCCCATGAACATTTCGTAGAGGCGCACGCTGTCCGCGCCGTAATCGGCTATAAGGTCGTCGGGATTGACGACATTGCCGCGCGACTTCGACATCTTCTGGCTGTCCTCGCCCAGGATCATGCCCTGGTTGATGAGCTTGTGGAACGGTTCTTTGGTTTTGACGACGCCGATGTCGTAGAGCACTTTGTGCCAGAAGCGCGAATACAGAAGATGCAGCACCGCGTGTTCCGCGCCGCCGATGTAAAGGTCCACCGGCATCCAGTATTTTTCTTTCGCGGGATCGATCAGCGCTTTGTCGTTCTTCGGGTCGATGTAGCGCAAATAGTACCAGCAGGAACCGGCCCATTGCGGCATGGTGTTGGTTTCACGCAGTGCGGGCTTTCCGGTCTCGTCTTTTGTCTGCACCCAGTCTTTGACCGCGGCGAGCGGCGGCTCGCCGGTTCCCGTAGGCTTGAAGCTCGACGTCTCAGGAAGGCGCAGCGGCAATTCGCTTTCGGAAATAAGTTTCGGCTTCCCATCCGCGTGAATCACGGGAATGGGTTCGCCCCAGTAGCGCTGGCGCGAGAATAGCCAGTCGCGTAATTTGTACTGGATAGATTTCTTGCCGATCGTTTTCTGTTCGAGCCAGGCCGTGATTTTTTCCTTGGCCCCGTCGCTTTTCAGGCCGTCGATCGAGAATCCTTTGTCCGGCGTCGTGGAATTGAAGCAAACGCCCACGCCCGTAAAGGCCTCTTTCTGAAAATCGAAATTCGCTTCTTCGGGATGCTTGATGACGGGAACGATCTTGATGCCGTACTTCACCGCGAATTCGTGATCGCGTTCGTCATGCGCGGGAACAGCCATGATGGCACCGGTTCCGTAGCTGATCAGCACATAGTCGGCAATCCAAATCGGGATCTTCTGGCCGTTCACGGGATTCACCGCGTACGCGCCGGTGAACACGCCTGTTTTTTCTTTATTGAGTTCCGTCCGGTCGAGATCGGATTTCTTCGAGGCGGCATCGACGTATTTTCCGACCGCGGCTTTCTGCGAGTCCGTCGTGATTTTTTTGACGAGAGCATGCTCGGGCGAAAGCACCATGTAGGTCGCGCCGAAAAGCGTGTCCGGCCGCGTCGTGTAAATGCGGACCGTATCGCCGGCGCCGTCGATTTTAAAATCCACTTCCGCGCCGACCGAGCGCCCGATCCAGTTGCGCTGCATTTCCTTGATGGCTTCCGGCCAGTCGAGTTCTTCCAAGTCTTCCAGAAGGCGGTCGGCGTACTTTGTGATCCTCAGCACCCACTGACGCATGGGCTTGCGGATGACCGGATGCCCGCCGCGCTCGGATTTGCCGTCGATCACTTCTTCGTTCGCGAGCACCGTGCCGAGTTCCGGGCACCAGTTCACGGGCATCTCGGCTTCGTAGGCCAGGCCCCTTTCGAAAAGCTTCATGAAGATCCACTGCGTCCAGCGGAAGTAGCCCGGATCGGTCGTGTCGACTTCGCGGTCCCAGTCGTAGCTGAAGCCGAGGCGTTTGATCTGGCGGCGAAAATTGTCGACGTTCTTTTTCGTGGTCTCGCGAGGATGCGTGCCGGTTTCAATCGCGTACTGCTCGGCGGGAAGCCCGAACGCGTCCCAGCCCATGGGATGAAGCACGTTGAAGCCGCGCATCCTTTTATAACGGGCCGTGATGTCGGTGGCGGTGTAGCCTTCGAGATGGCCGACGTGAAGGCCCGCGCCCGATGGGTACGGGAACATGTCGAGCACGTAGTACTTGGGCTTGTTACTTCCGGGCTCTCCCGGATCGGGCGCGCGGAAGGTCTTGTTCTTTTCCCAGAACGCCTGCCACTTGGGCTCGAGTTCGTCGAAGGGGTAGGCTTTGAAGCCGGATGCCATTTGGATTCCTGTGTTTGGTTTTCGAAATCAAGGAGAGAGTTGAAAACAAAATGCGGAGGGAGAGAGTCGAACTCTCATGCTCTTGCGAGCGCTGGATTTTGAGTCCAGTGTGTCTGCCAGTTCCACCACCCCCGCATCAAATCTTCTTACTCAAAGATCCGTGCGATATTAATTCATTAAGGGTCCTCACCGTCTCGGACCCATCGCCAAGCGTGCGCGACTTATTCGTCGCGCGGCGATTGGAGGGAGAGAGTCGAACTCTCTGTTAAGGGCCCTCACCGTCTCGGGCCCATCGTCAAGCATGCGCGACTTATTCGTCGCGCGACGATTGAGCGCTGGATTTTGGCCCCGTGTGTAAGCCTGCCAGTTCCACCACCCCCGCATCAAAGCCAAAAGTCCGGAAATTCTAGCACAAGCGGCTTTAAGAGCAAAGGACGCTAATCTTCCTCGTCGTCGACCCAGTAGCGGCCGAATTCTTGCAAAAAGGTCAGGGTTCTGAGGTCTTTCATGCGGTCGGGATAGACGTGGCCCTGTAAGTGGTCCCATTCGTGCTGGATGACGCGCGCGAAAAAGCCGGAGACTTCCAGCGTGAGCGGCTTCCCCTTCCGGTCCAGGCCTTCGCAGATCAGAGACTCATGCCGCGGCACCACGCCCCGCATGTCCGGGATGCTGAGGCATCCTTCCCACATCGGCACCTTTTTGTCCGACAGGTCTTTCAGCACGGGATTGATGACGCATGTCAGCGGCACCGAAGGCGCCTCGGGATAGCGGGGATTTTTTTCCACTTCGCAGACGAAGATTTGTTTGGAAGCGTGGACCTGCGGCGCGGCAAGGCCGACGCCGTCGTATTCGCGCATGGTGTCGACCATGTCGTCGAGGAAGCGCTGGAATTCCGGCGTGCCGATTTCTTTCGGATCCACATTCGCCGCTTTTTGACGCAGCACGGGATGCCCGAGGCGGGCGACTTTCAAGATGGCCATGATTATCTCCTTTTCCGGAAAAGCGGAAGCAGAAAAAGAACCGCAAGAACCGGCGTGACCCAGGCCGCCGCACGCCTCAGCGCCGGGGGCCGGGAATTCCGGACTGATGTCTTGTCCCACAGGCCGGCTTTTTTCTGCCGCGCCTGCTCTTCCAATTCGAGAAATTCCGCCTGGCGCGGATGCGGAAACGCGCGAGTTGCCTCTCCGAATCCCAGCGCGATCAAGTCCGCATTGACCAGAACGCCGCCTTCATAAACGTAAGCCAGACGCCTTCCATATTTATCGAAACCTTCAGGCCCGTTTTCCAGCCTCACGTCTTTGCCTTCGACGCGTTTCTTCAAATACAGCCGCGCTTCTTCGCCGTAATATTCGCCCGGACGGTTGTACCGCGGATGATCGATTTCGGGCGTGTCCACGCCGATCAGCCGCACGCGCTGATTGTCTTCGAGAACAAATGTGTCGCCGTCGATCACGTGCCGCACTTTTTCCGCGGACGCCGTGCCCGCGAGAAAAAACACAAGCGCGAATCCCAACAGGGTGCGGCCGTATTTCGCGTTTACGTCCATTACTCGATCGAGGCCAGAATTTTTTTGAACTCCGGCATTTTGTGCAGGCTTTTCAAGTCCGGGTCCTGTTTCAGGTGCTCGAAGTCTTCGTAGCCCAGAACAAGCGCCCGCCGCAGGGCGCGCAGCGCTTCGCGCGATTTGCCGAGCAGCGCGAGGCTGCAGGCGAGATTGTAATGGACGATGCCGTCGTCTTTCAAAAGCCGCGCGAGCCTGCGGTCGATTTCCAGCCCTTTTTCGAACCACCCTTTTTCGGTGTAGGCATGCGCGAGCGGGATCAGGGCATCCACGAAATCTTCCTTGTCCTTGACCAGGCTTTCGTAAAAGGCGATTTCGAAATCGATCCGGTCGCTTTTTCGCGTCATGGCGGTTCCTTACAAAAGTCCGTTTTCGCGGAAACTGAAATAGCGGTTCCCGCCGATGATGATGTGATCCAGCACTTTCATGGACATGGCCTCGCAGAGCGAAGCGAGCTTGGCCGTGATTTCCCTGTCTTCCGCGCTCGGCTCGATCTGACCCGACGGATGATTATGCGCGAGCACCAGCGCGCTCGCATGGAATTCCAGCGCGGCCCGGATAATCTCGCGGGGATGCACCATGGCGCGGTCGACCGTGCCGGTGAACAAAGTCCTCGCCTCGATCACCGCATGCGCCTTGTTCAGAAACAAAATCTTGAAAGCCTCTTTTTTCTGGTCCTGGAAATCCGCGGTCAGATAATCGACGACAGCCTGCGGCTCCCGGATGAAAGACTTTCCGATCATCTGCTGCTTCAGGCAGCGCTTGGAAATTTCCGTGACCGCCAGGAGCGTCGCGGCCTTGGCCGGCCCAAGGCCTTTGATCTCGCCGAGCCGTTTGCCTTCCTGGCTGAAAAGTCCGCGCAGTCCGCCGAACGCGGCGATCAGATCACGCGCCTGCGTCATCACGCCGGTTTGGCGGAAGCCGCTGCGCAGGAGCACGGCCAAAAGCTCGGCATCGGTCAGCGAAGCTGGGCCATGCTGGAATAATTTTTCCCGGGGCCGTTCGCCCGCGGGCCAGGATTTGAGAGTTTCGGCCATATTTAACTAAATCATTTTTTTTATTCATTATATGCATACTCTCCCTCCTGGCAAGTCCTTTTGCTGTTTAAGAACGCCCGGGCGCGATGACCTGTTCCAGGGACCAGACCGTGGTCTTTTCGAAATGAAGGCATCCGGCTGTAGGGATCATGGAACAAGTCGCCCAGTTCGAGGGCGTGAGCAAAGACGCGAGCTGAGGCAGCAACGGAAGATGGGAAACGACCAGAAGCTTTCCTGCGGGGTATTCCACAAAATATTCTTCGATGTTTCCGAACGCGGTTTGGGGTGAGCTTTCCGGAAAAAGCCAGGCCTTCTGTTCCGCGGCCGGGCACCCCAGTTCTTCCGAAAGAATCCGGGCCGTATCGACCGCCCTTTTTTTCCGGCTGGTCCAAAGCGTGTCCGGAACCAGGCCGCCGCCTTTCAAAAAAACCGCCAGCTCCCGCGCCTCCCGCTGGCCATAGCCGGACAAAGGCCGTACGTCGTCGTCCGGACCTTCCATAGCGGCGCCGTGCCGGACCAGATAAAGAACGCCGGTCCCTTGCGGTACGTTTCTCGATTTCATGAAACGGGCTCCTTGGCCAGCAGGCGCTCGTAAACTTTCAAATCCGCTTCTTTGAAACAAACGAAGATCACCTTGTCCATCTCCGGCGCTTCGTCGAGAAATTGCCGCGCGGTTTCCACGGCAATGTGCGCCGCTTCTTCAAACGGAAAATGGTAAACGCCGGTACTGATGGAAGGAAAAGCGATCGAATGGATTTTGTTTTTCCGCGCCAGCTCCAGGCTGTTGCGGTAACATTTTTTCAAAAGCGCGGCCTCTCCGGATTTGCCGCCGTGCCATACCGGCCCGGGCGTGTGGATCACGAAGCGGGCCGGGAGCCGATAGCCGGCCGTAAGGCGCGCTTCGCCGGTGGGACAGCCGCCGAGCTTGCGGCATTCTTCCAGCAGTTCCGGACCCGCGGCCCTGTGGATCGCGCCGTCCACGCCGCCTCCGCCGAGCAGCGTCGTGTTCGCCGCGTTCACGATCGCATCCGCTTTCACTTTCGTGATGTCGCCGAGCAATGCTTCCATCTTGCCCATGTTAGAGCACCTATCAAAACCCCGCTTGGCTGCAAACTCGCATGCCGGCGGGCTTCGTTGTTCCGCCGGTCAAAAAGTGCTCAGCAATCGCCGCGCGACGAATAAGTCGCGCATGTTTGGCGATGGGCGCGAGATGGTGAGCGCCCGTCACAACACTTTTTGCCCGTCGCGCCTAGAATCCCTTTGGCCTGCGAGTTTTCGCTTCAACCGGGATTTTGTTAGGCGCTCTTAATGCCCCTGATGATAGGGATGTTTCTTTAAAATCGTCCAGGCCCTGTAAACCTGTTCCGCGGCCACGACCGAAGCCAGTTCATGCGGCAGCGTCAACGGCCCAAAGCTCCATCTGAGGTCCGGCTTCCACAACGCGTCGTCTTTTTCCGTAAACCCGTCGGCCCCGCCGATCAGGATGTGGAGTTCCCGCGCTCCGGCTGAGCACGAAGAATCCAAAGCCGCGGCCACGTCTTCGGAACTGAGCGGACGCGCCTTGCGCGCCCTGTCGCACATCCAGACAAGCACGCCCGCGTTTTTTTTCCACGATTCGGCTCCGCCTCCCACTTCACACGAAGAAAAGCGGCCGATGCGTTCGCAGTACTCGGAAAAAAGGGAAAAGGTTTCCTTGGACTTGAACGCACGCGCACCCGCGGAACCTTTGGCCCAGGTCAGTCGAAAGACGATTTTCATTTCTTGGCCGTGAAATACGCGGGCGCAAGCCCTTCTTTCCATTTGATGTTGCAGCCCATGCTCGGCTTCTGTTCGCCGGCCGGCGCTTTGCCCGCGAGCGCCGCATCGAGCGCCTGCCGCAGGTCGCGGCCCGTGACCGGCTGGCTGTTTCCCGGGCGGCTGTCGTCGAGCTGCCCGCGGTAAACGAGTTTGCGCTTCGCGTCATAGACAAAGAAATCCGGCGTGCAGGCCGCGGCGTAAGCTTTCGCGACTTCTTGAGACTCGTCGTAGAGGTAAGGGAAACCAAAACCCAGTTCCTGCGCCATTTCCTTGAGTTTGGCCGGGCCGTCGTCGGGATAATGCTCCGCGTCGTTGGAGCTGATCGCCACGATGCCGAGGTCTTTCGCCGCGTAATCGCGCCCGAGCTTCGCGAGCTCATGCTTCACATGCACAACGTACGGGCAGTGGCGGCAGATGAACATGACGAGCAGCGCCTTGCGGCCTGCGGAATCTTTTAACGAGATTTTTTTGCCGGTCACAACGTCCGGAAGCGAAAAGTCCGGCGCGGCGCTGCCGAGCGGCTGCATAGTGGATGGAGTGAGGGCCATAAAAACCTCCTAAAGTAATGATGTGCATTCCGTTTATCTGCCGGCAAAAGCTCGCATGCCGGCAGCGGGACTTTTGCATTCATGCTCATGGGACAGGTCTAAAGACCTGTCCCCATCCACACTCACCGCTGATCCGCTTTCGGAAAAAGCGCTTTCATGCCTTCGCAATACTCGAAGCTTCGCGGCGTGCGCCAGCGCACGGGAAAGTCCCGGCATTGGGCCGGCTTGGCCGCGTGAACGGAGCATCCTTCGCGGGTTAGGAAAACGCAGGATTCGTCGGGATTTTTTTTGAGGACGAGTTTTTTCCGGTCCTCGATTTCACAGTAGCGGTTTACAAAATCAAAAGGATCGAGGCCGAGAAGCGCTGCCATCGCCTCGGTCTCGGGGGGCGTGACGTAAACAAAGCCGGGCTGTTCGCAGCACCGGTTGCAGCGGCGGCACTGGAAAGCGGCAAGGCGTTCCTGCAGGTCCGGCGGTTCCACGGTTCACCCTCTTGCTCCGAGCCTCAGGCCAAGCTGCAGCAGAGCGAATCCGCCCGCGAGGCTGAGAGCCAGATTCAGAAAAACAAGGCCGGTGTTCCCCCCGCGCAGCAGCACGTTCGTGTCCAGCATCCAGGCGGAAAACGTCGTGAACGCGCCGCAGAAACCCGTGATCAGGAGAAGCGTCCCCGCCACCGGCAGCGTTCCCTTTTCCGCCAGCGCGAAGAAAAGCCCCGCGAGAAAGCATCCCGCGAGATTGACGGCAAAAGTTCCGGAGGGAAAAGGCGACGGCCAAGTCCCCTGCACCCACGTGCTGAGGCTGTAGCGGGCCCACGTTCCTAAAATGCCTCCGGCGGCAAGGATCAATCCTTTATTCATAAGAAGGTCTTAGGGTTTTGCAGGAGCGCTCTGGGTGGGCGTCGACTTGATTCCCATTTCAGAGGCTTTCTTGGCCATCAACTGGGTGAAAAGAACGGCGGCGCCGATGACGAGCGCGCAACTGATGAACAGGACGATAAACGCTTGTTTCACGGATGAATCCCCCTTTAAAGTTGAAAAGCGGTTTCCCCTATTGTCGGCATCGGGTCCGCTTCCATCCATTACTTTTTGAAGGATCAGGCTTCCTTGGCCGCGCCGAGATCGCTGACGTTGAACGTCTTCTGGCCGAAAATGCGGTCGTTGGCGTAAATCCGGAATTCGTACTCTCCGGGCTCCATGAATTTCAGCCCCCGAAGATTGAAGACAAGCTCGTGGCTCGTGAGCGGACTGTCGATCGTGATGTCGTTGGGAATTTCGCCCTGGCCCGTCACGGCGTTCGACTGCAGGTTGACCAGGTCAAGGCGGAAGCGGTAAGTGCCGCGCGCCTCGGTCAGCTTGATGTAAACAGAGAGGGACGGATGCATGAACGGAAATTTGACCGCGCCGATATTCTCGAAAATGCCAATGAGGCTTTTCTTGTTGGTCTCCTGCTCCGTGATCACGTAATCACAGATGAGCATGGCGTTGGTCTTGGGTATGGGCGAAATCATGGTCCCTCCGGGCTCTCAATGTATCAAAAAAAAGGGAGAGATAAAACCTGAAAATCCCGCGGGGGGCAGGCGGTTTAGACCGGATTTGCCTGAAGATGGGCTATGACCTTTGCCAACAGCTCGTCGCCCTTGGAATAAGGAAGGACCTGCCCGGGCTCAAGCAGCTTCAGCGCTTCCACGGCCATGGTCGCCGGGCAGAAAGCGGCGAACTTGATGCCGTTCGTCTCCGGTGAGCCTTTCAGCTTTTGATAGAGGGTTTTCGCGTCCAGCGTATTGGGGTCTTCCCAATACTGGCAATAGATGTAGGCGGGCTTCCACTGCTTGGCCTGGCGAAAGGCGTATTCTTCGTCGCTCGTGGAATCGGCTTCATAGCCCTGCTTGCCCAAATGGGTTTTCAGCTTTTCCACCAGATAATCTTCGATGCCCACGACAAGGATGCGATATTTCTCGCCGCTTGCCCGTTTCGCCGGAGCATCGGACGCCGCACCAGACGAAGCGTCGCCCGTCATGCCCGCAGCTTCTTCGGCCGCGCTGCCGGGCACGGGAATTTTCAACGCATTGTTCACGGCGGTGATCAGCTCGTCACTATTGAACGGCTTGGGAATGAAACTGTGGATGTCCCAGCGGTTGAAAAAATCTTTCATGCTGCGGCGCGCGGAGATGACGATGATCGGGATGTTCTTGACCTCGGCGCCGCACTTTTTGACTTCCTGGACGAAATCATAGCCCGTCATTTTGGGCATCAGGACGTCGAGAATGATGAGGTCGGGAGTGGTTTCCTTGATTTTCTTCAGGCCTTGAATCGGATCGAGGGCGGGAACGACATCAAAACCGCTCGCGGTGAGACGGGTGGAAAGCAGGGTGAGCGTGTCAGGCTCATCATCGATCAGCATGATTTTCTTGGCCATCTAAAGCTCCGTTCAAAAAACGGCAAGGCTCGAAAGTTAAGGCCTTAAAACCAAAAGAAAGATATCACACTGGGGGGAAGCGGGCAAGCGGGCCTTAAAAAAATTCGAATCTTGCACAAAATTAAGTGTCGTTAATCCTCGATTTGGTCTTGCAGCTTGGAAGTCAGCTCGTTCATCTGCTGAATAAGGAACTTGGGAAGAAGGCTCTCGTTTTCGAGCTCCTTCTTGGCCATCGTGATGACCGTGATCACCCGCCGGATCGCGGAATTCCGGCGCTGTTTGCGCACGTCGGCCGGATCCACGGGATCGCGTTCCGAAAGCAGTTTCTTCACCTGGGCCCGGACTTCCTGCGGTTCGCGCGCCTTTTCGATCACCGATTCGCGGACCTCGGCATAATCCTGGGGCGTCAGCTTCTGGTTTTCCCTGGCCAGGCGCAGCAGGTTCACGGACTCGAAATTCGGCACCTTGGAAGGCGAGTCCCCATCGTCCCGGGGATCGATCACGCGGGGCTCTTCTTTTTCCAGAAAGGAGTAGGATTTGAGGAGCTTCGCCGCGGTCGTGGACTTCATGCCCAGTTCCTTCACGCAGTAGGTCTCGAAGCTTAAAAATCCCCAGCTCTTGAAGTACTTGTCCTTATGAATGCTGAATAAAAACTGCCCCAATTCGATCCAGGAAGCCTTATGCTTCTTGGCGGCTTCCAGGGCCCTCTGTCTCATGGTTTCGGTATCGTGATCGACTTGCACGGCCATAACGTTCTCCTTATTGCGGAATTGCCCATGATATCACGGGCAGAATGTTCTTTCCAGAGGGGTTTGACGGGAATTATTTTTTCCGTCTGTTTTTCGAGCGCTTCCGGGCCGCTTCCCGGTAATACGTGTACTTGTGCGTTTTTCCGCGCACCTGGGCGGCGGGATACTTGGCTTCGTTGTGCCGGAGCTTTTTCACGATGGCTTCGGAAAGGTCGATGCCGTAGAGATTGCAGAAATCCATGACGTAAATGGCCACGTCCGCCAGCTCATGCTCGACTTTCTTGCGCAGGTCCGGCACCAGGGGCTTGCGGTCGGGGGCCTGCCACTGGAAAAGCTCCATGAGCTCCGCGGCCTCGATGGCCATGGACATGCTCAGGTTCTTCGCGCTATGGAATTGCTCCCAGTCACGGTCCCGGATGAACTTGCCGATTTTCTGCTTGAGGGCGTCGATCGTGGTGGATTTGTCCGGCATAACTGCCTCGCTTTAGTTTCCGCTTTCCGCCGTCGATACCGGAACATGCGCTCCCGGCTCCTGCGGTGTTTGTCCATTCTATGCATGCTCAGCGTTTTTTCAACGCTTCCTTGCGAAGCCGCGAGAAAAGTCCCCTACCAAAAAGAAAAGAGCGCCTACTTCCGCAAACCCAGCGGCTATTGGCGGTCCTCCGAAGATTCCTTCCTCGAGAAAACAGCCAAAGGCATGGGGACGGGTTTCAAAAACCTCTTCCTGGGGCTGAAGAACCTGATCAACGCGGCGGGCTCGTAACGCTCTTTCGCGGAATCCTACGGAATTGCTTTTTTAACCTGCGAAATGAATTCGTCCGGCTGGAACGGCTTGTTGACGAACGCGACGATGTCTTTGGGCTCGAATTCTTCTTTGGTTTCGGGCTGGGCCGAAATCACGATGACGGGAGTATCCCGGATGGCGGGAACCTTTTTGATTTCCTTCACGAATTCCGCGCCGTTCATCACCGGCAGCAGAACATCCAGGATGATGAGGTCCGGCTTTTCCGATTTCGCTTTTTCCAGGGCTTCCCTGCCGTTGTAGGCGGTCACCACTTCGAAACGGTGGACGAGCAGGCGGGATTTCAGAAGCTTGATGAGGTACTCTTCGTCATCCACCACGAGAATTTTTTTGCGGATCTCGGTCATCGGGCTTCCTCAGGGATAGGAAATCGTAGGGATTATAACGACTTGCGCGGGAAATGTCTTTACGAAACGAGGATCCGCATCAAGAGATTGCGGGTACGACAGGAACGGCGGCGGCCTTCGGCGAAACGACTTTTTCGAGGTAGGTTTTGCGGTTAGGTTCCTTGGCCACTTCTTCTCCCTCGCCGCTGCGTGCCAGGATTTCGGCTTCCAGTTCTGCGCGGCGATTGGCTTCCGCGAGGGTGATGACGGGCTGGAAACGGCCGCTTTCATCCCGGAGCTGCTCGGGCTCCGCGGAGGCGAAAGGACAAACGACGCAAAGGACCAGCAGAAGAGCGGGGGCCAGAACTTTAAAAGAGGAGATTTTCAGGTTCATGAGATCATGCTTTCTGACAGAAAATCTTTTCAAATCCTTTTAAAACATGGTTGTTACTATAAAATGAAACAAGCCGCTTTTCAATGCTTTTTTGGCTCGGAAGAAGGAAAAAGAGGATCCCCTACAGGGCACAAACCTCGTGGATGGCTTTGAGAAGGTCTTCCCGGTGAGGCTCGAGTTCTGCCGGAGAATACCCGAGGGAAAGCCGGCGGTAGAGCAGGTCGTCGACACTGCGCGCCATTTCCGTCCGGACCGCGTAAACCAACTCGGCTTTAATTAAAGGAAGGCCGGGTGAAACAGCTTCGAAAAGCGCGGGATTTTCTTTTCCAAGCTTCAGAAGGTCCGTATACCGTGCCCCATATTTTTCGACAAGGCCTTGAATCAGCTCCAGCGAAACGCCGTGCTCGCGGGCCGTGCGAGGAAGCCCTTCTTCGTCGATGCGGCCGCTGCCGTACAAAGCCTCGATTTTTACCATGGAGTTCGGACGGATCCGGTCCACGCAGTCTTCCGCGATGCTGCGGTAGGACGTGAATTTGCCGCCCGCCACGAAAAACAGACCGGACGCTGTGGTAAAAACCGCGTGCTCCCGCGACACATTCGACGCGCTGCCTTCCCTTTTCAGCAGCGGCCTCAGCCCGGCGAAGCTCACCTTGAAATCCTCGCGGTGCAATTCAAGGCCCGGAAAAACACGGCGCGTTTCTTCGATGAGGTACGCGATATCCGCCTCCTCCGGCGCCACCTGGTCCGGCGAACCCGAGTAATCCGTGTCCGTCGTCCCGATCATGGAATTATTTTTCCACGGCAGCACGAAAAAGATGCGGTTGTCGCGCTCGGCCGGAATCAGGAACGCGTGTTTGCAGATTTTTTTCGGCGTCACGATGTGCACGCCTTTGGTCGGCCGGACTTTTTCCGGCGCATGAGGCTCGTCGAGCTTGAGCAGGGCATTGGTCCACGGCCCCGCAGCGCAAAAAAAGTTCCTGGCCCGGATCTCGAACTCCGGCTTTTCAGGCGCGAGGCGGTCGCGGGCCCGCACGCCGGTGACACGGCCGTTTTCCTTGATGAAGGCCGTCACCTCGACGTAGTTGGCGACATGCGCGCCATGGGCGTCCGCGGCAAGCACGTTCTCCAGGCACACGCGCGCGTCGTCCATCTGCGCGTCGTAATAAAGCACGCCGCCGGTCAGGCCTTCGCTTTTGAGGTTGGGTTCGTGCTTGAGAAGATCGTCGCGGCTCAGAAAACGGTGCTGCCCGATTTTCTGGGAACCGGCCAGCAGGTCGTAGAGAAACACGCCGAGCCGCATCATCCAAAGCGGACGCCTGTCCCCTTCGTAGACGGGAATGATGAAAGCCAGCGGCCGGACCAGATGCGGCGCGGCCTGCACGTGGAAATAGCGTTCCCGGAGGGACTCGCGGACCAGGCCGAATTCGAAGCGTTCCAGATAGCGGATGCCGCCGTGCATGAGCTTGGAGGATTTGCTGGAGGTGCCGGCCGCGAAGTCGTTTTTTTCGAGCAGCGCGACTTTCATGCGCCGCAGCGCGGCAAGATGGGCGATGGAGGCGCCATTGATGCCCCCGCCGATGACCAGAAGATCGTAATTATTTTTTTGATACCGCGGCAGATCGCGCTGCAAGAGGTCTCCCGGGTAAAAAATTACGCCGGTGTTTCCGAAAAGATCTCGTTAAAAAACTGCTTGAGCATTTCCCACGAGCGCCGGTCCGCATTGGCATTGTAGGCCATGCCTTTGGAATTGTCGTTCCCCGCTTCGGCCACGGTAAAGCTGTGGACAGCCCCGGAGAAAAGCACGAACTGCCAGTCCGCGCCGGCCTCGGTCATCTCTTTCTGGAAGGCGTCCCGTTCCTCTTTCGGAATAAACTTGTCGTCGGCTCCGCTGAAGGCGATAACCTTCGCCTTCACGTTCCCTTTTTCCGCCGGAGCCGGCGTGGAAAGCGCGCCGTGGAAGCTGGCCACACCCTTCAGGTCAAAACCCGCGCGCGCCATTTCCAGCACGGTCGTACCTCCGAAGCAATAACCGATCGCCGCGATACGTTTTACGTCCACGTGAGGGTCGGCCTTGAGGGTGTCGAGCGCGGCCTGCGCGCGCTCACGCATGAGCTTGCGGTCGCTTTTCAGCGCGCCGGAAAGCTTGCCCGCTTCTTCGTGCGTTTCGGCATGCACGCCCTTACCGTACATGTCCGCGGCAAAAGCCACGTAGCCCATCTGCGCAAGCATGTCCGCGCGGCGCTTCGCGTAATCGTTCAGGCCTTTCCATTCGTGAACCACAACAACGCCGGGCCGCGTCCCCTGCACTGCGTCGTCGTAAACGAGATAGCCTTCCAGCACGGTATCGCCTTGCTTGTATTCGACGGTCTTTCCCTGCAGGGCGGCAAACGCAGGCGTCTGGGCCGCGGCCAGGGCAAGGACAAGCATGAGGATTTTTTTCACGGACGTCTCCTTCCTCGAAAAGTTAAACGGCGGTCAGCGCATTGACTTTGGCCGCGCAGATGAAATCGTTTTCGGAAATGCCGCCGATCGCGTGCGTGGAATAGCGGACCGTGCAATTCTTGTAGCCGAACTGGATGTCGGGGTGATGGTCTTCCTGGTGCGCGATCCAGGCCACGGCATTCACGAAGGCGGTGGTCTGATAATAATTTTTGAAGGTAAACGTTTTTTGAACCTGGCCGTCGCGGTATTCCCAGCCGGGAACGTGTTCCAGGTAGGACGTAATCTCAGCGGACGTCATGGGCTGGGTCTTGCCTTCGCAGGGACGGCACTTTTTGGAGCTGAGGGTTTCGGCGGAAATATCCTGGGGCATGGCAACCTCCTGGGGAGGATTAGGTGAGACAACGAGATCTTGGCGAAGAAATACGGCTTACGCCTCGACGGTTTCTTCCTGCTTCTTTTTCGGACGCGAGAAGGCATGCGTCGAATGGCCGAAAAACATTTCGGCGGATTCCATGAGCGTTTCTGAAAGCGTGGGGTGCGGATGCACGCATTCCGCGAGGTCGCGTATCGTAGCCCCCATTTCCACGGCAACGACGCCTTCGGAAATAAGATCACCGGCGCCATGGCCCGCGATTCCCACACCAAGCACCCTTTCGGTTTCAGGCTCGACGATGATCTTCGTTACCCCGTCGGTCCGGTCGAGGGTCAGCGCGCGGCCGGAAGCCGACCACGGAAAGCGCACGACTTCGACGTTGATATTCTTTTTCCGGGCTTCGGATTCCGTAAGGCCGCACCAGGCGACTTCGGGATCGGTGAAAACGACAGCAGGAATCACGATATCACGGAAAGCGCTGGGCTCGCCGGTGATGACTTCCACCGCGATGCGCGCTTCCTTCGCAGCCTTGTGCGCCAGGAGCATGCCGCCGGCCACGTCGCCAATCGCGTAGATAGCCGGATCGGACGTCTGCTGATGCTCGTCCACTTTGATGAAGCCTTTGTCGTCGCGTTCGATCTTGGTATTTTCCAGGCCGAGATCTTCGACGTTCGGCACGCGGCCCACAGAAACGAGCACGCGGTCGTAGAGCTCTTCTTTTTTCTTCCCATCGCAGTCCATGGAAACGAAGATCTGCTTTTTCTGCGTGGCCATTTTCAAAACCTTGGTCTTCAGCCGCACTTCCTTGAAATTCTTTTCCGCGAAGTGCGCCACGGGACGCACGAGATCCGGGTCCGCGCCCGCGAGAATCGAGTCCATGGCTTCGACCATGACGATGTTGCTGCCGAGCGCCGCGTATACCGTGCCGAGTTCCATGCCGATGTAGCCGCCGCCCACGACGAGGAGGCTCTCGGGAATTTCCTGGACCTCGAGAGCTTCGGTCGACGTCATGATGCGCGGATTGCCGAGGTCAAACGCCGACGGCATGGCCGGCAGCGAGCCCACGGCGACGATGGCCTGGTCGTAACGAATGAACTTCTGGCCTTCGGAAGTCTCGACGCGCAGCGTCTGCGAGTCTTCGAAATGCCCGCGGCCGTGCCACACTTCCACGCCGCGGCGCGACGCGAGGCCCTGGATGCCCTGACTGAGCTTCGAAAGAATGGATTCCTTCCACGCGACGAGCTTCGAGAGCTCGATCTTCGGGTCCTGGAACGTAATGCCGCGCTTGGCCGATTCCTTGGCTTCCTTGATCATCTCCGTCGCGTGCAAAAGCGCTTTCGACGGAATGCAGCCGCGGTTCAGGCACACGCCGCCGAGCCGGCTTTCCTTTTCGACGAGGATGACTTTCTTGCCCTTGTCGGCCGCGTAAAAGGCCGCGGCATAACCGCCGGGCCCAGCGCCTACGACGACGATATCGGTCTTGGTCGGATTCATTTCTTTCCTTTCTTCACCGGCGCCGGGGCGCTCTTGGAATCTTTTTTGGCGGAAGCGGGCTCGGCAAGGGACGTCTTTCCCAGCCGCAATTCGTCTTCCGGAAACTTTTCGATCGCCTGAACCAGCTCGCGGATGAAGCGCGCGCCGTCGGCGCCGTCCACCACGCGGTGATCATAGGAGAGCGAGAGCGGCATCAGGACGCGCTGCTCAATTTTCTTGTCGATCACGACGGCTTTGGCCATGCCGCGCGAAACGCCCAGGATCGCGACCTCGGGCTTGTTGATGATCGGCGTGAAGTGCTGGCCGCCGATGCCGCCGAGATTCGACACCGTGAACGTGCCGCCTTTCAGGTCATCCATGCCGACCTTGCGCTGGCGCGTCTTTTCCGCGAGCTCGCCGAGCTCTTTGGAAATGCGAAGCAGGTCTTTCTTGTCCACGTCACGCAGCACCGGGACGATGAGCCCCTGCTCCGTATCCACGGCAACGCCGACGTGATAATAATTTTTGAGGACGAGCTCGCCTGCCGCCTCGTCGAGGCTGGCGTTGAAGCCCGGAAACTTTTTGAGCGCGACCGTGCAGGCCTTCAGGATGACGGCGGTCAGCGTGAGTTTCACGCCTTTTTTCTCGTAGTCGGGCGCGTACTTCTTCACGAGCGCCATGACGGCCGTGACGTCCGCTTCGTCGTTTTGCGTGACGTGCGGGATCGTGGTCCAGGATTCCTGCATCTTCTCCGCGATCTTCTTGCGGAGCGACGTGAGCGGCTTCTTGGTGACCGGGCCCCACTTGGAGAAGTCGATGCTTTCCGCCACGGGCTTGGGGGCCTGGGCCGCTCCCGCGGGAGCAGCGCCGCCGGAAAAAACCACGGACTGGAGATAGCGAATGTAATTGGCCACGTCCTGCAGAATGATGCGGCCGCCGCGTTCGGAGCCGCGCACGCGGCCGAGGTCAATGCCGAGCTCGCTAGCCATTTTGCGGATGGAAGGCGCGGCCGGAGGCGCGAAACCGCTGGAAGAAACGTACTGATAAGCACCGGGCTGGACCGGACCCTGCGAAGGGACCGGGGCTGCCTGGACGGGTGCCTGCGTCTTGGACGCGGGAGCCGCCGCGGGTTTTTCCGCGGGTTTTTCTGCGGACGCGCTGCCGTTTTCGGAAATCGAAAGGATGGCCTGGCCCACGCTGACTTTGTCGCCGACCTTCACGTGGACTTTGGTGACCACGCCGGATTCCGTGGCGGGAATCGGGGCAACCGCTTTCTCGTTTTCCAGCTCGAGTACGGTCTGGTTTTTCTTAACCTTGTCGCCCTCTTTGACCAAAATGTTAATGACGGACCCGGATTCCGCGGTCTCACCAAGCTTGGGTACTCTGATTTCCATGACTTATCCCTTTGGGTGATTATTTCTTAATGGCAGATCGGATAAACTTTTTCGGGGTCGACGCCGAGATCCTTGATGGCCTGGGAAACGACCTTGGGCTTGATCTCGCCTTTCTGGGCGAGCGCGTAGAGGCAGGCAATGACCGTGCTTTCCGCGTCCACTTCGAAAAACCGCCGGAGATTCTCGCGCGTTTCGCTTCTTCCGAAGCCGTCCGTGCCGAGGCAGAACAGGCCGCCGGGAACCCAATCCTGGATCTGGCCCGGGACGATCTTCATGTTGTCCGAGACCGCGACGAACGCGCCTTTTTCTTTTTCCAGCGTCTTTTCGAGATACGACTTTTTCGGCGTCTCTTCCGGATGCAGCATGTTCCAACGCCGGGCCGCGAGAGCTTCGTTTCTCAGGCGCTTGTAGCTTGTCGCGCTCCACACGTCCGCGGACACGCCGTATTTCTCCGCGAGAATTTCCTGCGCCTTCAGCGCCGACAAAAGGATCGAACCACTTCCGAAGATCTGCACCTTCGGGCCTTTTTCGGACGCGGCTTTGCGGAACTTATAAAGTCCCTGAAGGATGCCTTCCCGTGCGCCTTCGGGCATGGGCACCTGCGCGTAATTCTCGTTGTAAAGCGTGATGTAATAGAAGATGTCCTCGCCTTCCTTGTACATGCGGCGCATGCCGTCCTCGAAAATCACGGCAAGCTCGTACGCGAAAGCCGGATCGTACGCATAGCAGGTCGCGATGGTGCTCGCAGCCAGGAGGCTGTGGCCGTCCTGGTGCTGCAGGCCTTCGCCGTTCAGCGTGGTGCGTCCGGACGTGGCGCCGAGCAAAAATCCCTTGGCCTTGATGTCGCCCGCGAGCCAGATGAGATCGCCGACGCGCTGGAAACCGAACATCGAGTAATAGATGAAAAACGGAATCATGGAAAAGCCGTGCGTCGCGTAGCTGGTGCCGGCCGCGATGAACGAACTCATGGAGCCGGCCTCGTTGATCCCCTCTTCGAGGATCTGGCCGTCCTTGGATTCCTGATAATAAAGGAGGCTCTCGCTGTCCACGGGTTCGTACAGCTGGCCCTTGGGCGAATAAATGCCGATCTCGCGGAAAAGGCCGTCCATGCCGAACGTGCGCGCTTCGTCCGGAATGATCGGCACGATGTTGCGGCCTATGTCCGGGTTCCGGAGCAGCCGGCTCAGAATACGGACGAATGCCATGGTCGTGGAGGCTTCCTGCGTGCCCGGGGAATTCAAAAATTCCTGGAAGTATTCGATGCCCGGGACGTTCAGCGGCTTCGCGCGAATCTTGCGCTCCGGCAGAAATCCCCCCAGCGACTTGCGGCGGCTGATGAGGTATTCGTTTTCCTTGCTGTCGACCGGCGGCCGGTAAAACGGCGCGTCGACCACGTCTTCGTCGGGAATCGGAATGTTGAACCGCGCGCGGAATTCACGCAGTTCTTTTTCGTTCAGCTTTTTCTGCTGGTGCGTGATGTTGCGGCCTTCGCCCGCTTCGCCGAGGCCGTAGCCTTTCACGGTTTTCGCAAGAATAACCGTCGGACGGCCCTTGGTGTCCACCGCGTTCTTGTACGCGTTGTAGACTTTTTGCGGATCATGGCCGCCGCGCAGGATCTTGTGGATCTGCTCGTCGGTCATGTGGTTGACCAGCTGCAGGAGCTCGGGATATTTCCCGAAAAAGTTTTTGCGGATGTACGCGCCGGATTCCACGGAATATTTCTGGTATTCGCCGTCGACCACTTCTTCCATGCGCTTGCGCAGAAGACCCGTGGTGTCGCGCTGCAGGAGTTCATCCCACTGCGAGCCCCAGATCACCTTCACGACGTTCCAGCCCGCGCCGCGGAAAACGCCTTCGAGTTCCTGGATGATCTTGCCGTTGCCGCGCACCGGGCCGTCGAGACGCTGCAGGTTGCAGTTCACGACCCAGCAAAGGTTGTCGAGATTGTCACGCGCGGGAAGCGTGAGCGCGCCGAGCGATTCGGGTTCGTCGATTTCGCCGTCACCGACAAAGCACCAGATCTTGGATTCGCGCGCGCCTTCCGGGAGAAACCCACGGTTGCGGAGATAGCGGTTGAAACGCGCCTGGTAAATCGACATGATCGGGCCAAGGCCCATCGACACGGTCGGGAATTGCCAGAAATTCGGCATGAGGTAAGGATGCGGATAAGAAGAGAGTCCCCCGCCTTCGGCGAGTTCCTGCCGGAAATTATGCAGGTGCTTGGCATCCAGCCGGCGTTCGAGATAGGCGCGGCCGTAAGCGCCCGGAGAAGCATGGCCCTGGAAATAAAGGAAGTCGCCGGGCTCGTTGCCGCCCCAGCCGCGGAAGAAATGATTGAAGCCGACTTCATAAAGCGTGGCCGACGAAGCAAAGGTCGAAATGTGGCCGCCCAGGCCGTTGTGCAGGCGGTTGGCTTTGACGACCATGGCCATGGCGTTCCAGCGGATGTAGCTTTTAATTCGCCGCTCCACTTCGCGGTCGCCCGGATAGGCCGTCTCTTCTTCCGGCGGGATCGTATTAATATAAGGAGTGGCCACGAGGTCCGGGGCCTGGACGCCGTTGTCGCGAAGGCGCTTGATCAAACGGTCGAGGAGAAGATGCGAACCCTTGGCGGACTTTTCTCTGAGGACGGCGGAGACGACGTATTCCAGGGATTCGAGCCAATGGCTATCCTGTTCGGAGACAGACGCCGAACCCTGGGAGGCGCCGGTATTGCGTTTCGTATTGGACATGGTTTGCACGTTTCCGTTACCCGCCCTGGGGGCGGACCTTTTTTTAGTACCTAAGGCTTGATGACTAGAGCATTTAAATGTTTTTTATTATCTCATCCCTGTCAAATCAGTCGGGGGTTGGAGCCGGGGAAGACTCCGGAGATGTTCCTAAAGCCTGAATTTCTGTATAATAACGCCCTTTATGAACTGGCTGGACCTGACACTTTCCTCTCCATCCCTGAATCTCGCCCTGGACGAAGCACTTCTGGACCAGTGCGAAGAAGGCTCTTCCGACGAGGTCCTGCGGTTCTGGGAACCGCGGGAACCCTTCGTGGTCCTGGGGTATTCTAACAAAGTCCTTTCGGAAGTAAATCTTTCTTATTGCCGGGAAAACAACATCCCGGTCCTGCGCCGGACCAGCGGCGGCGGCACAGTCCTGCAGGGGCCCGGCTGCCTGAATTATTCCCTGGTGCTGGCTTCGGAACGCCGGCCCGAAACTTCCAACATCACCCGGACCAACGGCTTCATCATGGAAAAACACCGCGCCTGCCTGGAAGCACTGCTCGGATCGCCCGTCCGCGTGCGCGGGCATACGGACCTGGCCCACGGTGATCTGAAATTTTCAGGCAATGCCCAGCGGCGGAAACGGAATTTTCTTTTGTTCCACGGCACGTTCCTGCTCGACTTCGACCTGCCGCTCGTCGAAAAAACCCTGTCCATGCCGTCCCGTCAGCCGGATTACCGCAAAAACAGGCCGCACCGCGACTTCGTGGCCAATGTCCCGCTGAAAAGGGAGACGGTGAAGGAAGCGCTCAAAACCTGCTGGGGCGCGTCGGAACGCATGAAGGAAATCCCCGAGAAACTCACGGCGGAACTCGACCGGATGTTTTCCGATCCGGAATTCATCCATAAGTTCTAGCTACTCCGCGAACAGCACGCGAAGCTTGCGGTCCACGTGCACCATGGCGCGCACGTCGTCGAGGTTGTACTGCACCACGCGCTCGCGCCACTCTTCGCCGCCGGTTTCCAGCCAGCGCTTGTACCAGGCCACGCAGTTCATGCCGTTCGCATCCTCCCCCTGCCACTCGAATCCGAAATACGGGGCCACGACCTTGATGGAGTAGCCGCGGCACGGCAGCGCGAAATGATCGCGCACGAACGCGCACTGGTCTTTCAGGCCGCGGATCAGGTTCTCGTAGCCTTTGCGGTTGCCTTGGAATTTTTTCCAGGAGGATTCCACGAAGTAGCGCTCGTAAAAAGTCCAGCAGTAGATGGTTTCCGATTTCTCTTCCGCAAAAAAATCCAGCAGCTCGTGCCAGATCTTTTTTTCCTCCTGCGGGGAGCGGGCGAAAAAGGACCGTTCCTCGGCCTTGCCGTTCCGCACGCGCACGACGCCGTGGCAGAAGACGATGTCGTCGAGCGTTTCGATGTCGTAGAAATAATGCGTGCCGCCCGGCGCGAAAGACGGTTCCTGAATGACGAACGGCCGGTTTTCGACGCGTGCGCGCGCCGCCTGCACCATGCGCTGCGCGCTTTTGTGCGGGATACCCGTGATTTCCGACAGCACGGCTTCGTCGCAGGCCGCGACCTGCGCGCAGGTGGAAATGCCTTCCTGCGCGAGCTTGCGCGACATGGTGAGCCCCACGCCTGACAACAGGGAAATGTGCCCGGTCTCTTCCCACACGGAAAGGCACACGTCCGACCAAAGGCAGCGCGCGCATCCGGAACACCGGACGGGTTCGGTCTCCAATTCCCCGTTCCGAACCTGTTTCATCTGGCCAAGCAGGTCGAAAAAATATTTTTCCAGATGGGGCGAGAAAGGAACATCGCGCTGCACGCCGTCGGGCGAAATCACGACGCCTGAGGGAGGCCTGTGCCCAAGCATGGGCTCGAGCAGGTGCGCGTAGAAAAAAAGCTGGAGCCTGTCCTGCAGGCTGAGTGCACGATGGCTTTTGATTTCGACGGGCTGGTAGGAATAAGGTCCGAGCGCCGAACGCCCGGGGATTTTTTTCAAAAGGTCCGGAATGCCGCACAGGTCTTCGCGCGTGAGCACGCCCTGCGAGATCCAGGGCGAGCCTTCCGTCATCCATTGCCGCGTGAGCGCCGCGCCCTGCGCCATGTCCGCGTAAGTACTTTCCTGCAGCTTCACTCCCGGGAGATTGCGCACGATGGCTTCCTGGAACGCGAGCCCTTCCTGCTTGACGCTTTTTTCCGCGAGGGATTCCTGCCGCTTCTGCGACCGGTCACCGTGGCAGTCGAGAGCATAGGCGTGCAGGCAGATGTTGCTGCGCAGCAGCTGGCTGGGGCTGATGAGCGGGTCTTTACTCATGTAAGGTTCCGTTGCTGTCCGTTCAAGACCGGGGCTGCGAGGAAGAGTTCTTCCCGCCCCCGAAGACCGAATTCAAAAGCTCGCCGACAAGCTCGCCCGTGGGCGAAACCTGTTGTCCCCCGGCCGGACTCGCGGCCTGCTGCGGCGCCTGACCCTGCTGGGTCTGCGGCTGTTTTTTCTGGAAGAGGCTTCCGAGGAGTTCCTGCGTTTTGGCGGTCGCAAGGCGGGAGCCGATGTATTGCAAATCCACCATGACTTTCGGCTGGGGCAATTTGCCCTGGATCACGACCGGCAGTTCGAGTTCGCCGTTCCCGTTGGTGAGATATTGAAGCTCGTTCACGGTGCGGATCATGGCTTCCGAAAGCTGGGGCTCGATGCGCAATTGAAGCCGGCTGGCCACCATGCCGTCAAAGGACGCGTCCAGCGGCCCGTTCAAAGCGAATTCGTCGGACATCACCGCGATTTCAGGGACATGCAGCTGCTGGTTTTGAAAAACAAAAGGCGTCTGGACCGGAGCAAATCGCGTGTCCTGCCTTTCCAATCTTTCCTGGTAGGACGGCGGCAGGCGGTCCTTGAGGCGCTGCAAAAGGCCCGGAAGGATGGACAGCTTCTGGAACACGTCCCGGATCACGTTCACGTTGTGCAGGGTCCCATCGCGCAGCGTGATCTGCCCCTGGCCCGCAAGCGTCTGCAGGAACGAATTCTTCTCCAGGCCCGAGCCCTGGAGTTCGAGCGTCACTCCGAGAATCCCGGAAGGCCACGGCTCGGCGTCCGCGTTCCGCACCGGCGCCACTTTCGTCAAATCAAGCCCCGTCAGCGAGGCGCGCAGCTGCGACTGAGGCTGGCCTTTCAAGCCGCGGACTTCTCCGGAAGCCGCGATCTTGCCGCCCGCGAAATCCGCGCCAAGGCTTCCCAGCGTCAAGACGTCCGGCGTGGCCTGCGCTTCCGCCCGCAGGTTTTCCAGCGCGGGGAGATCGGGCATCTGCGCGTAGCCTTCTTCGAGCGTGATCTTCACAGGAGAAAAAACCGGTTCCTGACCCGCCGCGGCCGTAAGATTGTCGAGCACCGCGTTCACGCGCCCGCGGAGTTTCGGAAAACCCGCGGGATCGAAATCCGGCAGGACCTTCGCGAGACGCGAGGGATCGATCTTCGCAAGGTCGAGGGAAAGACGCGCGCCTTCCACGGTAAATGTCCGGTTGGAAAGCGAATATTTCAGCGAGGCGTTCAGCTGCACATTATCTTCGCCGCTGTAAAGCCGGGCCGACGCCTGGAGCGGCACCGAACGTTCCAGCGCCACGTCCGACAGCAGCACATCGATTTGCTCGAGGCTGTATTCGGCAGGCTTGGCCGCGCCTTCGTCACGGAAAATAATCGTGGCGTCTTCGATGACCGCCTTCTTCATGAAAAATGCAAGCGCGAGCGCCGCATTGGTTTCCTTGCGCGTGGCCTTGGCTTCCCCCGACATCAGCTTTTCGAGGCCTTTGATCGTGCCGTCGGGATTGCGCACGAGCCTAACAAACGGTTTTTCCAGCCTCACGGCCGAAACCTCGACGCGGCCATGCAGGAGCGAATTCAAATCGACTTCAGCGCTGGCTTCGTCGGCGAGGATGAAAGGCGTTGCGCCCTGCTGAGGCCCGTCGAAAACCCGCACGCCCTTGATCGCGAGCGCCGCTCCGTTGCTCCAGCCGAGCGTGATCTTCTGGATCTCGACAGGTTCGCCGGTGATTTCCGAAAGCCGGTTAACAAGGAGCGGCCGGTAATGGTCCACGTTGAACGTGGCGACGAAGGCGACAAGCCCCACGACGAGGACGAGAAAAAGCACGCCGAGAACCAGAAGAATTTTTTTCATGAGTTCTTAAAGGGGAGGGTTTTAAACTTCCGCGTTGCGGACGAAAGCGCCGGGATATTTTCTAAGGAGGCCGTCTTTCTGGAGGCGCTCTTTAATCGAAGGGGCCTGGCTCTGCGTGTCGAAACGTTCGATGCAGACCAGGTAATACCTGCCTTGTTTGACGCGGAATGCGGCATAGCCTTCAGCCTTCAATTTGTTGATTTCTTCATCGGCCCGGCTCTGGCTTTTATAGGAAATCAGCTGAAGTGTCAAGGGGCCTGTGGGCGCCGGCGCGAAGAAATTGAACTTCTTCGCGGCATGAGCGGGTTTGGCCGGCGTTTTGGGCGAGGCCTTGGCTTCCGCAAAGGCCTTGGTCCGGGAAACGGGAACGCCGGCGGTAATCGCCTTTTCGATTTTCATGCCCTGGTGCACGCCGAACATAAAAACCACCAGCGACAGGATCGCTCCCGCGCCGATCAGGACGAAACGCGCCTTCGAAAGAAATGCCATGAAGCGTTCGAAGCGCGTGGGCGTGCGAAGCTTTTCGTACAAAGGTCCCACAAAAACCGAGTGCGGGCCCGACGACGTTTGCTCGGAGCGCGAAAGCTTTTGGACTTTTTCGAGAGCTGAAGTGATTTTGCTCATATTTGGGGCGCTCTTAGAGCGCAAAGAGTATTGTGCCCAACCTGAGGGAGGGAGTCAATAGGACAGACCTTTTTAAACGACTTTATTAAAGGCTCCCCTTCAGCGCTAAGTCCTTGTTGCGCTTGACCCAATCTTGCGACATGCGGCAGGAATCGTCGTAGGCCATGTGATAGATGATCTTCTTTAATGCCGTGTGGATGATCTTGATCAAAAGAGATCCTTCACGATAATCCGCGGGCGCGAAGTGGTCGGCGCGGCGCTCATGGACCATGTCCATGACTTTGGGGGGCACGGCATGACGCGGGTCAAAAACCGCGATCGCGCTGCCCCGATAACGCTGCATGACCGTCATGGACGGAATGTCCGTAAAACTGTCGCCGATGTAAAGCAGGTTACTGAAAGGAATCCTGCGTTCCGAATCCGGCATATGCGAATTCACGTCTTCGTTGAGGTCGAGCTTTCCTTTCACGATGCGGAAAAGAAATTGCGTCTTGTTCGTGTCGTTGATGACGAGCTTCGGAAACACGGGGCCTTTTGAGTCGTACTCGTATTCACAGGCGTAAACACGTTTGAAAAAACGGTAGATGTCCGCGCCTTCCAGGATTTCCTTCATGCCGCTCGAAACCACGTAATGCTCGACCGTGATTCCCAGCTTCTCGACTTCCGGAATGCTGTTTTGGAATCGGGCGAGATTATCGAAATAATCTTTCACGCCCGGATAATATTCGATCTGGCAGGCGAGCGCCTTCAGGTCCTCGCGCTGCAGCGGCTTGTCGCGGAACGCGCCGTCGTGAATGAGAAGCTTCAAATAGGCCAGCGTGCGCTCATAGCCTTTTTCTTTGACCAGACGGTCGGCCTTGGCCCAAAACTCGTCCTTATTGATGCCGTAGGCGCGAAAGATCGTGTCTTCCTGCATGTTGTTCGGGGACAGCGTGCCATCGAAATCGTAAACGATGCCGATGATGTTCTGGGTGAGCGCCGGAGGTTTGGAAGCGCGAGTCTTTTTCATGACGCCGCCTGCGAACTTTTCGCCCAGGCCTCGAGTGTTGCCGCGAGGGCTTCGCCGATGCGGCGGTAACCCGCCACGTCCGGATGCAGGCCGTCGTAAGAGGAACTCAGCTCTCCGGGCCTGTCGGGAGATTCCACCACGGCATACGTGTCGCAGAATCCCATCCCGCGGCGCTGCGCGGTTTCGCGGATCCACGCATTGACTTCCTGCATGCCGCGCCGCACGTTTTCGTCCGCGCCGTTGTAGGGCAGGATCGTGCAGGCGATCACCGCAATGCCGAGGTCCGCGGCTTTGTTATACATGATCTCCAGATTTTTTTTGATGTCCTTCAACGCAGCCCCCTGGTACAGGTCGTTGACGCCCGCGAGAATGATCATGATGTCCGGCTTTGTTTCGGCGACTTCGTAATCGAAACGGGAGCGGATCTGGTCGCTGCGCTGGCCGCGCACGCCGCGGTTCAGCACTTTCCATTCCGGATGTTTTTTCATCATCCAGTACGAATACTGGCTTTCGGGATTACCCTGCCCGTCGGGCGGAACCTCACGCGGCGAAAAAAACTGCGGCGTGCCCGCGGTCGTCGAATCTCCGAGGCCCATGATGGTCAAAGAAGGTGCCGCATTCAGATTTGAAGTCATCGCCATCCCCGAAAAAAATAAGGCCGCCGCCCACCCCTTCCGGCGCCTGCTTTTTTCCCGGTCTGCGGCAGCGCTATTATACATGAACGCCTCTTGGTGCGCCCGCGCAAGCCGTGTTAAAATCCGCCATGACTGAAATCACCATCAAGGGACCTTTCATCGAGCTTTCCAAACTCCTCAAATACAGCGGGCTTGCCCAAACCGGCGGCGAAGCCAAACTGGCCATCGAGCACGGGGAAATCAAATTGAACGGCGTGGTGGAAACCCGCAAGGGGCGTAAAGTCCGGGATTCTGACCGCGTGGAGTGGGCGGGCCGCGTCATCACGATCAAATGCCGGACGTCACCGCTTCCAGGCTAAGGTCATGCCGTCGCGCACCGGAAGCATGACCGCTTCCACGCGTCCGTCCTGGGCCACGTGTTCGTTGAAGGCGGCGATGGCCCGGTCGGTCTCGTCCTGCGGATCCAGCACGCGCCCGCTCCATAGCACATTGTCCGCGACGATCAGGCCTCCCTGCCTCACTTTGGGCAGGCAGGCCTCCCAGTAGTTCTTGTAATTCTCCTTATCCGCATCGATGAAGACCAGATCAAAAGGCCCCGTGAGCGTGGCGAGCGTCTCCAGCGCGGGCCCGAGCACGAGACGAATTTTTTTCCCCTGTCCGCTTTTGTCCCAGAATTCCCGCGCCATGCGCGTGTTCTCGGGATCCAAGTCCAGCGTGACGAGTTCCCCGTCCGCGGGCAATCCTTCGGCCATGGCCAATGCGCTGTAACCCGTGAACGTCCCGATTTCGAGGACGCGCCGCGCGCGGCAAATCCGGACGAGCAGCCTGAGGAACGCTCCTTCCAGATGGCCGACCTGCATCTGCGGCCACTTCGCTTCCGCGTAAGTTCTCCACGCGAGCTCCTTGAAAAGCGCAGATTCGGCCGCGGACTTTGCGGCCGCATAATTTTCGATAGCTTCGTCCACGAGCGGTTTCATGAGGTCATCTCCATCACGATTTTCCATTCTTTTTCCGCCACCGGCTGCACGGAAAGCCGCTGGCCTTTCTGTAAAAGCGGCATCTTCTCCAGCCCCGCCTTGCGCCGGAGCTCCTCGAGCGGTATCAGCGCTGAAAACTTCCTCACGAATTTGAGATCGACGCCGTACCAGCCCGGCTTCTCGGGATCGCTGTCCGGATCGTGATAGGGGCTTTTTTTATTGAACGCGCTTTCGTCGATCCGGCCCTTGGCCGCGACCTCCGCGATCCCGGCAATGCCCGCGGGCTCGGCGTTGCTGTGATAAAAAAACACGAGATCGCCCGGCTTCATGTCGTCGCGCATGAAGTTACGCGCCTGGTAATTGCGGACGCCGTCCCAGAACGTGGCCTTGTCCTTTTCGAGGTCGGCGATGGAATAGACATCGGGTTCGCTCTTCATGAGCCAGTGACGGCGTGCCATGGGCGGGATTAATCTTTGGCGCCGTATTGCCGGAGATGCAGCATCACGTCGTGATGCTCCTTCAGGGAAGCCAGGCGCAGCGCGGTCTGTCCCACAATGTTCTGGGCGTTGACGTCCGCGCCGTGCTGCAGCAGGAGTTTCACTACTTCGAGGCGTCCGTCCTGGGCCGCGAGCATGAGCGGCGTCATTTCCAGGTCCCCGCGGATGTTCACGTCGAGCCCCTGTGAAATGAGCGATTGGACCGATTCCGGGGTGCCGATGAGCGCGGCGCGCAGCAGTTCTTCGGGCGCGTGATGGGATTTCGAAAACGTCATTTCGTGCACTTTTTTCTTCATGGGCACCGCCGCCGCTTTCTTGGCAGCCGGCGCAAGAGGCGCTTTTTTCAGGGGCTTGTTTCCGCGCAGCGATGTCGGAAGGGGCGGCAGCGGCTGGGGCGGTTCCACAACAATCGCTTCCTGGACTTTCTTCTTCGGTGCGGCGATCGGCGCGACCGCCATGGGTTTCATCGCGGGCACGTGCTGGGCCTGGACCGCAGCCGGCGCTTTCTTCATTTCCTGCGGCTTGAGCATGGGCTTCGGCGCCCCGGGAAAGGCCGGCATCCGGGCGGCGGACGGCGAAAACATTTCGGGAGCTTTCGGCGCCTTCGGCGCGATATCCGCGACACGCAGGCTGCGCAGGTCTTTGAGAATGCTTTCAAGTTCGACGTCATCCTGCGGCGAGGATTCCGAATTGAGAGCAGGCGCCGCGACCGGCTGCGGCTCGGGAATCCCGGCCTTCACGGGAGGAACGGATTTTTTTGCAGCCGCGGAAACGGGCGCGGATGAAGTCTCCACCGGCGCGGCCTCTTTTTCTTCAGCTTCACGCGCCATGTTTTCCTCGTCAAAGGAGATGGATTCCTGCGAGATGTTGGCGGCCCATGTCAACGCGTCCAGAGAAGGCGTCGAGGCTTCGTCCCCCTCCGCGGGAGGGAGCGCGGCTTCCAGCGGCTGAGGAGGATTTTCCACGCCGTCCGCGAATTGAGTCGGCACACGGGCGGGACGGTTTCGCACCACGTTTTCCATTTTCTTGGGCGCCGCGCTTTTGCGCGCTTCCATCAATTCTTTTCCGGTCGGAGAATGGGAAGGGATAGGCGATTTTTTTTCCGGCGCCGTCTGTTTGAGAATCTCCCGCTTCGGTGCCGGTTCTTCCTTGGCGCCTGCCTGCTTCAGCCGGTCCACGATCTCATGAAAACCTTTCTTGGCGGCGGTGGAGAGCGCGGTTTCCCCGTCTTCGCTCTTGATGTTCACGTCCGCGCCGTGCTCGAGGAAAAGTTCCAGGAGTTTTTCGTCGCCCTGGTTGGCGGCCAGCATGAGAAGGCTGACTCCGAGGCGCTCTTTTTCGTTCACGTCCGCGCCCTTTTCCAGGAGGATCTTGACCACATCGTAATGGCCCCACAACGTGGCACGGGCAATGGCCCGGATGCCGAAAGAATCCCGCGCATTGGCCGAGACCCCGGCGTCCAGGAGCTCCCGGGTCTTCGCCAGGTCCCCGGTCATGGCCGCGACGCAGAGGCCGTGATGCACCTCGTAGGTCTTCTCCTCGGCCTGGCTTTCGGCCGCGGCCGGTTCCGGTTCCGGGGCAGGCTTCTTTATAAAGGAAGGCCGGAGCATGTCTTTGACGCGCGTGAACAGGGTTTTGGGCGGACCCGCTTCAGGGAGAGAAGGAAAAGCTTTCTGGGAAGAAGGGACAGGGAGGCTTTCGTAAAAGCCCTCGCCCACGTAAATCATGACGAAGGCTGAAACGACGAGCATGCAAAGGATGAAGGAGACTTTGATGGTCTTCATCACATCCTTTTAAGGCTTGTCACTTTGATGCGCAACGTGTCCACCGATTGACGCCGTAAGCGCCCAAAAAAATCCAAAGAAAACAAAGGGGTCAAAGGAAACGATGAGCTACCTTTTCCATATCATCGTCATCTGTCGAAAAATATCAAGCAAAATTATCGTGAGAAAAAAAATCGCGGCGGGATTTCGCGTTATTTGGAATCGGAGGGACGAAAAATTTTCGCGGCTTCGAGCAGTTCGATCACTTTAGACGTGTTTTTTTCCGCGCTGTCTTTCGGATTAAGGTTGAGATCGACGATGCCCTGCCGGAATTCGTTCTTGCCGACGTTGATGATCGTGATCGCGTCGCGGCTCGTGACTTCCTGGAGCAGGCTCAACTCTTCGTCATTCAAATTGCTGGCGGTCGCGAGCACGATGAGCCCCGCGTCCATCAAAATGTGGGAAACTTCGCCCAGGCGGCGGACATGTTCGCGGCGCGCCGCCTTGTGTTTTTCCATGTCCGCGTCCAAACCGCGGAGAAGGTTGCCGATGCCGAGGAAATACGTCTTGCAGCCGCGCTCAAAAAGCGCTTTTTCGACCTCTTTGGCGATAGTCTTCTTGTCCACACCGACTTTTCCCGTGAGAAGAAGCAGCCGCGTCAGATGCCCGTACTTTTTCCGGCGCTCTTCCGGATCCACGATGCTGAAATCCCACTTTTCCTCGCGGCGCAGCACCTGCTCACGCACGTCGGCCTGCTCGTCCTTGACGAGTTCGGTGATAATGCCTCCCCCGGCGATGTCGTATTGGTCCACGATGACGAAACGGCCCGTGGCTTCGATGTCCCCGGCCAGGTCAAAGGCAATAGGAGACGAACATTCCAGGACGAGCTCGGCCACGTCGTGGCGCTCGATCTTGTTTTTATCCGCTTTCTTGAGCTCGGACGCGTCGATCACCTTCTTGATTTCCTTGAGCGTGACCGGAATTTTGGCGGTCCCGAGCTTCAGCTTGTATTCCTTGTCCTTCACCATGGGCTGGCGGCCCATCCAGAAGATCTTCACCTTCACCAGCGTACTGACAAGCGGCAGCGGTTCATCCAGCTTGCACATGACGTCGCCGCGGTTGATGTAGATCTGCTCTTTCAGCGTGACCGCGCTGGAAGCGCCGGCCACAATGCGCTGCTTTGCGGACGCGTTGAAGACTTCGATCGATTTGATCTCCGACCGTTTATTGGAGGGCAGGAAGATGACTTTGTCACCCACGGCCGCGGTGCCCGCCTCGACTTTGCCCGCCACGATACGGCGCTCGTCGCCCGACTCGGTGAATTTGTAGATGGCCTGCACGGGCATGCGGAACGGCTTTTTATCCAGCGTCGCGGATTTTTCGAAAGCGTCGAGCACATCGAGGACCGTGTCAACGTTCGCCCACTCTTTTCCCTTGAGCGAGGATCCCGGGACCATGTTGACGCCGTTCAGCGCGGAGATCGGGATGAAAAATTTGGGCGTGAGCCCGATCTGCTTCAGGAACGCGCGGTATTCTTTTTCGATTTTCCGGAAAACCTTCTCGTCCCAGTTCACGAGGTCCATTTTGTTGACGCAGACCGCGACCTGGTTGATGCCGAGCATGGAGAGAAGATAACCGTGGCGCTTGGAATTTTCCTGGATGCCTTCCTTGGCGTCGATGATGAGAAGCGCGGCTTCGGCGCGCGCGGCGCCGGAGACCATGTTCTTCAGGAACTCGATGTGGCCAGGCGCGTCGATGATGATGTACTCGCGCTTCTTGCTCTTGAAAAAGCAGCGGGCGGAATCGATCGTGATGCCCTGGGCCTGCTCATCTTTGAGCGCATCGAGGAGAAAGGCGTATTCGAAGGGTTTGGCGTTGCGCTTGCAGTCGGCCTTCACCTGCTCGAGCTTGCCCTCGGGAAGTGAGCCCGTGTCGGCCAGAAGACGGCCCACCACCGTGCTTTTGCCGTGGTCCACATGGCCCACGATCACGATGTTCATTTTTTCCTGGGGCGCTTTCGCGGACGCTTTGGATTTCGTTTGTTTCTGAGTGGAGGGCATTACATGTACCCGCCGCGCCGGAGGGTCTCGAGGCCGCCGCCGTCTTCTTTGTCCTGCGCGCGGCCCGAACGCTCGGCAATGTTTTTGAATTTGCCGGTCTTCAGCTCTTCGATGATTTCTTTCACGTTTTTCGCCGTGGATTCGACGGGAAACGTGCAGGGAAAGCACCCCAGCGAACGGTAGCGCTTGCCCTCGCCGCGGTCGAAATAAAGCGACGTGACCGGAATATTTTCGCGGTCGATGTATTCCCAGATGTCCAGCTCAGTCCAGTCGAGCAGCGGATGAATGCGGATATGCGTGCCGGGCGCGAAATCGGTCTTGAACTGGTTCCAGAGTTCCGGCGGCTGGTCGCCGACGTCCCAGTCGCTGCGCTTGTCGCGCGGCGAAAAATAACGCTCCTTGGAGCGGCTTCCCTCTTCGTCCGCGCGCACGCCCACGATCACGCCCGTGTAGGGTTCAGTGTTCGTGTCGGTCACATATTTTTTCTTGTCGTGATCCATGCGGTAGCGCGTCCAGGTGCCGGCGAGCGTATTGCGCAGCGCATCGGTCTTCAGCGCCTTGCAGCAGGACACGCGGTCGAGCGCGCCGTCCGGAAAGGTCTGCTTGGCTTTCAGCGCCTCGGTGTTCTGGCCGTAGACCATGTTCAGGCCCCATTCGAGCGCGAGCTTATCGCGGTACTCGATCATTTCCGGGAGCTTATAAGAAGTGTCGATGTGGACGAGCGGGAACGGCACATGGCCGAGGAAGGCTTTGCGCGCCAGCCACAAAAGGACGGTGCTGTCCTTGCCGATCGACCACAGCATTACCAGGCTCTTGAAGTGGCTGTAGGCCTCGCGAAGGATATAAACCGACTGGCTTTCGAGTTTTTCTAACTGGTCCATCTAAATTACCCTTACAACGATTGGGATTGCCTTTCTTGGCGGGGTAAGAGGCGTATTCTATCACAGACATCGGTTTTCCGGGAGTTTTTTACGGGTTCCCGAGGAACTCGACGGCTTTCACGAGCGCTTCCCCCATCCGGCGGTAGCCGTTCACGTCCGGATGCACTTCGTCCGGAGAAACCGCGATGAAACCGGGCCGCGCCGGATCTTCCATGATTTTATAGACGTCCGCAAAAACAAGCCCGGACTCCCGGGCCCGCGCCCCGACGAGCCGGTTCAACTCCACGATCTTTTTTTTGATTTCGGCGCTTGCGAGATTGAGCGGAATGATCGAACACGCGATCACGCGGATGCCCGCCCCCCGCGCTTTTTCGTACATTGCGTCGAGATTGGCCATGGCCTCGGCAGGCTCATGCCCTTGATAAAGATCATTCGTCCCAGCCATGATGATGACCACGTCAGGATGATTGTCGAGCACGTCGTAGTCGAAACGCAGGAGGATTTGGTCGGTGCGCTGGCCGCGCATGCCGCGGTTCAGCACTTCCCAGCCCGGGCGGGCTTTCATCATCCAGTAGGCGTACTGGCTTTGTTCGTTGCCCTCGCCTGCGGGCGGACGCTCGCGAGGGGAAAAAAAACCGGGCGTGCCGGCCGTCGCCGACGCGCCAAGGCCCACGATCTTCAAGAGATGCTGTCCTCGATCACTTCGCGCAGCTCCTCGCAAAGCGAAGCCAGCGTGGTGCGGGTCCTGTCGATTTCAATGCGCGCGTTCAGGATGTTATCTTCGGAGTCGTCGCTCCGGTAGCCCGAGCCCAAATCCTGGACGAATTGCTCCACTTCTTTGGCGCGCGGCACCGACGCTTCCCTGAAAAAGCGCACGAGGCGCTCCTGGATCTCCGGGATGGCGTGCACCCATTTGAGGTCGTCCCTCTTTTTGAGGACGCGGCAGGCGATCTCGATTTCCTGCATGCAGGCGATGATGCCCGCGAGCTCGCGGTTCATGGTCAATCTTTTTCCTTATCGTCCGGAAAATCTTCCATGAAAGGGAACGGTCCGCCGGACGCGCTTTGCGAAGTCACGCTGACAACCTCAACGCGGTAGGTCAGCGTTTTTCCGGCCATGGGGTGATTGAAATTCATGATGACGGAATCTTTTTTGATCTCGTGGATGCGCCCGACTTTCAGGCTGCCGTCCGGCTGTTCTTCCTGAAGAACCATGCCGACTTTGAGCTCGCGGCCCTGCGGCATTTCGCTCATCGGGAGTTCGACTAAAGCTTCCGGTTTTAAAAGGCCGTAAGCCTCTTCCGGCGCCAGCGTGAATTCCAGCGTCTCGCCCTCCCGCTTTCCTTCCACCTTGCGCTGCAAGGCGGGAAGCACTCGGGGATTGCCCTGAACATAATAAAAAGGCGGCTTGCCGCGCGTGCTCTCGATGATTTTGCCTTCGGAGGTCACGGTGTAATGCAGCCGCACGCTTTTACCTTCCTGGATGACTTCATTTTTGGCTTCCATGGAGAGGTATTCTACGGATTGTCCCGGCGGTTTCAAGCGCCTTGCGTTTCGGGCGGCCGTCTCGGAGAGGCTGTGATGATGAGCGCCACGGAAATGATGATCAAGACGCCGGAAAGGGCGATGCGGAAAGAGAACGGCTCCCCCAGCACGGTCCAGCCAAGGAGCACGGCGATCAGAGGATTCACGTAAGCGTGCGTGGCCACGATCGCCGGGCTTGTCATCTTGAGAAGCCATTGGTACGCGGTAAATCCCGCGATGCTGCCGAAGACCACCAGATAGACCATGGCGGCCAGGGAAACCGGCTGCAGCCTTTGGAATGAAAACTCATGCGTCTGGCCGACCGCAAATGCAAACAGCATAAGCAGCGTGCCTCCGGTCAGCATTTGAATGCTGACGACCATCGCATCCGATTCCGGCGCCGGCAATTTCTTGGCGAACACGGAACCCAGTGCCCAGGAAAACGACGCCATCAGCAGCGTACATGCGCCTACGGGATTAATGCCGCCCGTCACCGCCGAAGGGCGCGCGAGCATTGCAATGCCGCAAAAACCCAGAAATAGTCCGGCATAAATGCCGCCATGCGGCCGCTCCCGGTTCCAGGCCCAGTCGACCAGCACCATCCACATGGGCACCGACGCCACGAAAAGCGATGCGATGCCGGACGGAACCAGGCGCTGCGACCACGACACCACGCCCGTGCCTCCGAACAAAAGGAAAAAACCCACGGCCGCATGCGACAAGGCCTCGCGGCGCGGCGGAAACCGGTGCCCCCTGGCTTTCGAAAAAGCAAAAAGCGCCGCGCCCGCGATCAAAAAGCGGAGCGACGATTCCATGAAAGGCGGAATGCTGCGCAGTGCGAGCTGCCTTGCGAGGAAGGTCGCGCCCCAGAGCACGTAGATACAGAAGAAAGCCGCGGCGATGACCGCGCGGCTTGGATGCCGGCCGGAAGAAGCGGACACGTTAAAAATCCAGGGTGATGCTGACCGGGCAATGGTCCGAGCCCATGATATGCGGGAGGATCGACGAGGCCTTGAGTTTTGGCCGGAGCGAACCGGAGACGCAGAAATAATCGATGCGCCACCCCACGTTGCGGGCGCGCGCATTGGCGAAGGGCGCCCACCAGGTGTAATGGCCGCCTTCTTTCTGAAAGACGCGGAACGCGTCAAGAAAACCCGCGGCCACGATGTTGTCGAAACCCGCGCGCTCCTGCGGCGTGAAGCCGTGGTTTTTCACGTTCGATTTGGGATTAGAAAGGTCGATCTCGGTGTGCGCCACGTTGAGATCGCCGCAGAAAATGACGGGCTTTTTCTTCTCGAGTTTTTTGACGTGCTTCAGGAAATCCACGTCCCACTCGAGCTCGCGGTACGGCAGCCGCGAAAGGTCGCGCTTGGAATTCGGCGTGTACACGTTGACGAGAAAAAAATTTTTGTATTCGGCGTTGATGACGCGGCCTTCCTTGTCATGCTTGTCCGCGCCGATGCCGTAAGTCACTTTTTCGGGCTTCGTCTTGGTGAAGATGGCGGTGCCGGAATAGCCCTTTTTTTCGGCGGCGTTCCAATAGATTTCATAGTGGGAAGGGAGCGGGGTTTCCACGTCTTCGCGGGTCGCCTTGACCTCCTGGAGGCAAAGGATGTCGGGATCCTCTTTCTTCACGAAACCCAGGAAATCCTTCTTCAGGACTGCACGCAACCCATTGACATTCCAGGAAATAAGCTTCATAAGCGCCCCTTTCGCAGGCGCGCATTATAGCATTAAAAGGCGCCGGAAAGGTACTCCGGGCGTTGTAAGGCAGGCCAGGGCCGGGCATACTTTTGGGGAGAACTGAAAACCCGCATACCGCGGGTCTGGCACAACGCGTGCCTTAGGCAAACTGCCCGAAAGGGCAGGACGCAAAGCCACAGTCCCTGAATCATGGGAGGCTGGGCCGCCACCACTCGGGTCGTCTTCCGCTCCGCGGAATTTGCCGGCAGTTCCCACACAACGGAACCGGCAATGAAAAGAACCGCGGCTTTCTTCGCTTTGATGATCGGCCTTCAAATGATTTCCGGCGCGCCCTTGCCCGCTCAAGTCTCCTTTCAAGCCGCGCTCCGCATTCCGGCCATGGCGGACCTGATTTCCCTTTCCCCTAAAGACCTTGCCAGGTTCATGAGGAAAAATTTTCGCTTCCAGGACGACGCGCGGATTTTCCGGCAGGAAGATTACTGGCAATCGCCCGAAGAGTTCTGGCGGAGGAAAACCGGCGACTGCGAGGATTATGCGCTGTTCAGCCAGTACGTGCTGAGCCTCCAGGGGAAGGAAGCGTTTGTCGTGAGTCTTTACGACATCACGGGCTACGGCCACACCGTGACGCTCTTCAAGGAAGACGGGCGGTACAACGTCATGAACGAAGACCGCTTTTACGCCTATCGCTCCCCCACGATCGAAGAAGCGCTCACGCGCATTCATCCGCTATGGACCTGGGCCGCGGTCGCCGTCCGCAACAACACGCGCGGCGAAATGGTCCGGCGTCTCGACAATCCCGATCTCGCCTAGAACGCTGACTAAAACAAAGGGACAGGTTTTTGACCTGTCCCTTCGCTTATTTATCGTTTTAAAAATCAAATTAGACTTAATTATTCGCAATTCGTTCCATCAATTTGGCAACCGCCACCCGGAGGAGGCTCATGCGATTCTTCAGGCGGTAATTCCGGCTCGGAAGACTGTTCCACGCCCGCGGACTGCGTGTCCAGGAGCGGATCCAGCTTGGTATCGTTTTGTCCGACGTTCTCGCCGCCCGCGTCCAGGCCGCTGCCGCTTGTCGGAGGAAGCGTGGCGCCTTCCTGGTTCTGCTCGCGCTGTGAGTTGAAATTCGGATCGTAAGACGAAAACTGCTCGAAAATCTGATGACTTTCTTCTTCGACGTCCTTGTCGAGATCACGGATCCCGTCCTGATCAGGGCCGTTGTTGCCGTTCACGTCGAGCTGCTTGCCTTCGGGAATCTCGACGCCTTCCCCGCCGTCCAGCGGCGACATTTCGATCTCGCTCTGATGGTCGTCGTTGTTCGGAATCGTGCCCGCGGACGTCGTGTCGCCCACGACCGAGCTGACCCAGTAAGTGCCGCGCACGCCCATGGACACCGTGTCCGTGGAGACGCGGTAGCTTTTGCCGTGCACCAGCGCGTCGAGATAATGGAAAAGCGTTCCCTTTTCCAGATGGATATCGGTGGGTTCGATGCTGCGGAATTCCGCCACCGTGCCGGATTCCACCTGGAGCAGGTTCTTGTAATTCTTGTCGTAACGCACGGAGACGCTGCTCTTGTCATAGGTCAGCACCTTGTCGCCGGCCTGGACGATCATGCCTTTGTAAACCGGCGTCCAGTATTCCGTGCCTTTCTTCATGATCCGCGCCTTGCCTTTGAAGCCGAAAACTTCGGCCTTGCCGTCGGAGCGGCTGGCGTTATCCACCGCGCCTCCAGGGTGCGCTGCGAGCGCGGCCGTCGTCATGCCGGCGCCCGTGGGAAAAGCCGGAAGCGGATTGAAGCCGGCCGGAGTTCCCGTGGCCGGAAGCGAACTGCTCGAAAGCGAAGACGGCCCGGTAAGCGCCGCGTCCACGTCCGCGTCGCGGCTCCAGAGCGTCTCCGCCGCGCGGGCCGGAACCGAAGTCAGGCAGAAAGCGAGCGCCAAAAGCGCGGCCTCCCCGGATCTCCTGAGAATCAAGTTGAACGACGTCATGTTAAAGTCCTCCTTTGGACTCGGAATTGATATCCCCTCTCCTTAATCCTCTCCCCTGAGGGGAGAAGGAAGGGTGAGGGGTTAAAACTTTTTCGTGTAAATCAGCTGCGTGCCGCCGATGTGCCGCGTGTAATCGTAGAAATTGTTCTGGTTCCACGAATCAATGAAGCGGTAATAGGCGCGCAGGCCCAGGTCGCGCGTGAGCTGGTAAGTCAGCGCGGTGTAAATGTCCCAGTCGACGTCGCGGCGCCTTGCAACGTCCGCGGTGGAAAGGGACGAGAAATTCGGATAGTAGCCAAAGCCGAGCCCGGTGGAAAAATCCACGGCAAAACGGTTGAGCGGCCGCTTGGTGGAAAGCAGCGAGCGGAAACCCGTGCGCACGTTCCATCCGAGCGAATCGAAATTATCGCCGCGCGTCATGGCGCCATTCACTTCGGGCCTCACGAACGCGTAGCGGGCAAAATCCTTGGAGTAAAAATACTGAGTCACGCCGAGGTCCTGGTAATAGCCGTCGCGTGAGGTCTGTCCCGGGAGAATGCCGTCCTGCCCGAAATTATCGGCGGACGAGCGGCTGTAAGCCACGGTACGCGTATACGGCGTCAGGCGCGTGTCCGCGCTGAGTGTCCAGATGTTGCGCAGGGAAAACATCTCGTCGTCGAGAAAGCCGAGCATGAGATCGTAGCGCAGGCCCGCGATCACGTCATACTGGCCCATCTGAAGCCGCTTGCGGAAGCTGATGCCCCATTCCTCGGAATGGAAGTTGAATTCGTTCAGGCTGTCGTCATGGAACGACTGGCGCGTGGCGTAATAAAGATCCACAGCCTTGTCGCGGTCCGAATACGCGCGGTATCCCAGTGTGAAATCCAGCGTCTGGCGTCCGGCGTTCTGATCGCCCGGGGCCGCAACCGTGCGGTCGTCCGGCTTCAGGGTCACGTTGCTGTCGTACTCGTAGCCGTAACGCGCGCCGACCTCCCAGCGGTTGGCGGCCGCCGGCTTTTTACCGGAACGTTCGAGCGCTTCGGACGACCACTGCTGGTAGGCGCTGGCCTCGCCGCGGTCCATCACCCAGCGGTATTCTTTCTGCGCTTCATCGCCGCGGCCCGCGTTTTCGTAAGCCTGCGCGAGAAAGAAATGCGTGGGCGTGTGGGCCGGGTCCTGGTCCAGGAGTTTCTGGAAAATCGCAATGGCTTCGTCGTTGCGTCCGAGGCGGGAAAGGATAATGGCTTTGTAGCGGAGAAGCAGCGGGTCCTCGGGATATTGAACGAGAAGCTCGTCGGTCGCGCTCAGCGCGCCCTGATAATCGCCCTTTTGAAACAAAACACCCGCGGGGCTTTCGATGAAAGATTCCGCGGCGATGCGCTTCACGGAAGCGTCCCCGTTCTCGGCAAAAACGAAAGAATGGCTGGAGATCCTGGCAGCCGCGAGAAGAACGAGAAAGGCCACGGAGGAACGCAAGACGCGGGATTTGAAGATGCCGGGCATCGGACTTCCTTTCGGAACCCGGTTAAGGGTTCTGCGCTCCGGGGACTTCTTGTTTGAACCCCGCCTGAGGATCACCCGGTTCCACGGAAGGCGCCTGAGAAGAAGAAACACCCTGGCTCAGTTCGGAATCCACCGCGGTTTCACGGTTGGAATGAAAGAGGGAGCATCCGGAGAAAAGGACGCAGGTCAAAATCAGCAGGGGGACGAGTCTCATAGCGTGACTATCATAGGGAATTTTGAGGCCGAATCAAGGGAAAATCCCTGACGGGGAACGGACTTACGGCGGTTTAACGCGGCGGCTTTGAAAACAAGCGGGTCAAAACTCTCCAAGTCCATGCGCCGCCGAGAATAAGGACAACGGGAAAGGCGTAGATCACAAAGGGCTGGCTGCCGGGGTAGGCATTAAAAAACCGGCCGATGACCGAAAAATCGCCGTGAATGGCGCCCGGCAGGACATAGAAGACGATCATGACCAGAGCGGCCGTGGAAAAAGCGCCGATCAGATTAAAAAGGAAAATCTTCTGAGACTCGTCCATCAAGCCTGGCTTCCGGTCTTCGGCAGCATGATGTGCCAGGCCGTGCCCTGCCCCTGAACCGTGTTGACCGTGATCTCTCCGCCGTGGTTATGGACGATCGAGCGCGATACGGAAAGCCCGAGGCCCGTCCCCTGCCCTTCGGCTTTGGTGGTGACAAAAGGCTGGAAGAGTTTTTTGAGAACATGCGGCGGAATGCCGGGGCCGTTGTCCGCGATGTCGAGATACGCGCTGCTTGCGTCTTCGCGGAGCCGGATCATCACGACCTTGTTCTCGCTTTCTTTCAAGGCGTCGCGCGCGTTATTGATCATGTTCATGATCACCTGCGACATCTGCCCCGCGTCGAAATCAAAAATCGCGACGTCGTCGAGCTGGGTTTCCACGTGCATGCGCTGGTACAGCAGCTCCTTGTTGAGGAGCAGCAGCGTGTCCTCGACGGTTTTTTTCAGGCTGCCCGGTTTTTTGTCCGACTGGTTTTTGCGCGAAAACGTCAGGATGCCGTTCAGGATCATCTCCGCGTTTTCCATGGTCTTAAAAATGACGCCCATGTATTTCTGGATGCGCTCGGGCGAAACGCCTTCGCGCGTGCAGCCTTCCACGTGCAGCTTGATGGCGTGCAGGATGTTGCGGAATTCATGCGCCATGCCTGACGAGATCTGCCCGACGGTGGCGAGCTTCGCGGAATGGATGAGTTCCTGCTGCATTTTTTTCAGCTCTTCCAGCGCCGTGAAATAGCGGAAGGACACCATGCTCAGGAAAACCAGCAGCAATCCCGCTTCGGGTTCGGCCACGTCGAGCCAGATGTTATTCAGAAAAAAAACGTAGGCAGCCAAAAAATAGCCGATGCCCAGCGCGGCCGTAAGCGCCATGGCTTGAGGCAGGGAGAGGAACATGACGACGAACATGACGAGCGCCCCCATCAAAAACAGCACGGCCGCCGAAGCCGCGGGTCCGGCGCGGCGGAGTGTTTTGCCCTCAAGGATGCTGGCAAGTCCCTGCGCCCGCACCATGAGTCCGGGCTCGCTGTGGTCGAACGGCGTGTTGTGCGTGTCCTGGAGCGACAAGGCTGTCCTTCCGACCAGCACGATCGCGTCCTTCATGGCCTTTTTCATTTCCTGCGCCTGCGCGGGCGTCATCAGGTCTTCGCTTTCCGAAGCCAGAATGAACGGGTAATACGCCGAAGGCGGCAGGGTCTTGCCGTAAAAATTGATCAGCACGTCGCCTTCCGGCGTTAGCGGGATGATTTTTTTTCCTTCTTTTCTTCCGACCACGATTTTGTCTTTCATGACTTTCACGTCGGACGGCGCCGCGTTCCAGAATTTGAGCAGCAGCATGAGCTCCAGCGAAGGATAGACCGAACCGCGGTAGCCCGCGATGAGCCTGAGGCGCCGCGTCACGCCCTGGCGGTCTCGCGGGATGTTGGAAAATCCCAGGCTCGTGCTTTTGGCCAGCCCGGAAAAAGGCAGCGCCACTTTGTCGAATTTTTCGAGGTGCGCGGGAGGCGGCCCGGAAACCGGCAGCGCGAATTCTTTCAGCCGCTGTTCTTTGGCCGGGTCTTTTTCGTAGCGGGAACGGTAGCCCTTCTCGAAGAAGTAACCGAGCGTCAGCCGGCCGCCCCATTCTTCCGCGCGGACCGTGAGCGAGGAATCGCCGGTCTCGTCTTTCGGGTCTTCGCTTTCGAAAAGAAGGTCGTAGCCCAGCGCCGCAGGCCTGGACGCGTCCTGATCGAGCTGGTAAAGCAGGCGCGCGTGATTGGACCGCGTCCACGGCCAGGGCCCGGACCGCGGATGGTCGAGGCTGGCCTCGTCGATGCCGATCATGACCACCCCCGGCGGCAGCCTGCGTTCGCCGCGCATGAGAAAGCGCGCATCCAGCAGCAGCGATTCCACCGGCTCGAGCACGCCGCGGGACGCGATGAGCAGCATCACCGAAAGCACGCTCAGGCCAATGACGAGTTCCCAACGGCGGTGTTTGTCCGAAAATATTTTTTTTACGGCCTCGATCATGCGTCTCCCAGGCGCTGGGAATCCCGCGCCGATTTTTTGAATCCCAAAGCATACGTCTGCATGGGCTTGCCTCCGAGTTCCGCGTACAAGGCCGCCCAATGGCCGAGCATTTCAGCCGCCGCGCGCCCGCATCTTTCCGCGGCTGCGGCGGGATCGATCCCGGCTCCTGCCGAAGACTCGAGCGCGGTTTCGTACAGCGCGGCCAGCGCGAACTGGCCCGAGCCCACATTCCTCATTTCCGCGATCAGCGCGCGCGTCTGCTCTTTCAAAAGCGCCGTGGACAATCCCCGCGCCTCTTCCGGTTTTAATCCGAGCCCCTGCCCGGCTTCCTTATATAAAGCCTTGTAGACCGCTTCGCTTTCGGCTTTGCGCGCTTCGCCGTAACAGAGCGTCATGGCGCTCACCGCAAAGTTGGCGCCGAAAAGCCGCGCCTGAAAAAGCGCCGCCGGCCCGGGAGTCACGCCGAGATCGTCCGCATCCTGACGGAACCGCTTCTCGCTGGAGGCCATCAGTTCCCGGCCCTTCTCGTAAGTTTTTTTGTCCGTGCCCGAAAAACGCTCGGGCCGGGCCAGCCAAGACCACAGGTTCATCTGGAAAGCCTCCTCTTTGTATCGTCCAACAAGGCGCCGCGCTTTTGCCCCGCCTTTTCCATCAATGCCGCAGATGCTTCCTTGCCTGCGGACCTCTTTTCCCAGGGCCGTGCGGGCTGGACTTTTTCAAGCGCCCGCGACGCAAGGCCGCGGACCTCCACGGCCGGTTTCCAGAAATGGGCGGCGCGTCCCGATTGCTCCGAAGCGGGGTTCACGGGCTCCGGCCGCGGGGCTTGCCGCGGTCCGCCTACGGGCGCGTTATGAAGCTCCCGCAAAAGGTCCGCGCCTTTTTTCCCGCGGAAGTCGAAAAGCAGCAATGGACTCTCCGAAAAATCGCGCGCAAAGCGGGAAACGGCTGCGGAAACGTGCCGGCAAAAGACGGACTCCCCGTCTTCCGAGCAAACAAGCCGGAACGTTTCTCCGGCCTCGGGAAAAAGCTTCAAACCTTTGCCTTGGAAAAGCGGCTCGAGAGTTTCCGGCATTTCACCCGACATGAGTTTCGCGGCCCAGATGGCGCGGCCTTTCATTTCCTTCCGCAGGGCTTCCCAGGATTCGCCCGGAATCGCGGGCCAGGCAATCTTGACGAAACACTGGTCGCGCTTAGCCTTGATCTCGCCCGGTTCCACCGTAAAAAATTCAAAAACGTCGTCCGCGGGCCCCGGAGCATCGGCCCCAAACGCCGCCAGCCACTTTTGCGCCCACCAGGTCTTCATTCCGCCACCGCCCCGCCGCCGAGCTCGACGATTTCTTTCAATTCCTCGATCGGGATTTCCGTGAGGAATTCCTCGAGCCCGCCCATGATCTTGTCCGCGAGCGCGGCTTTGCGCTCCAGAAGATCGTCGATCTTTTCTTCCAGCGTGCCCGCGGCGATAAATTTGTGCACTTGGACGTTGCGCGTCTGACCGATGCGAAAGGCCCTGTCCGTCGCCTGGTTTTCCACGGCCGGATTCCACCAGCGGTCGTAATGGAAAACGTGCGACGCCGCAGTCAGGTTGATGCCTAGCCCGCCCGCACGCGTCGACAGAATAAAAATCGGATAATCCTGCGTTTCCTGAAAAAGCCCGATCATTTCCTCGCGCTCGGCCGCGTCGCTCCCGCCGTGCAGGAAAAGCACGCGCCGCCTGAGCTTTTCTTCCAGCTCAGGCTTCAGGAGGGCCCCCATTTCCGCGAATTGCGTGAAGACCAGCGCCTTGTCGCCTTCGGCCAGGACCTCTTCGAGCATGTCGCGCAGGCGGTTCAATTTGCCGGACCGTTCGCCGAGCGCGCTTTTGTCTCTCAGGATTTGAGCCGGGTGGTTGCAGACCTGCTTCAATTTCATGAGGCCCGCGAGGATGATGCCTTTGCGCTGGATGCCGGAGGCGTTCTGCGCTTTCGCGAACATCTCCTGCACCGCGGCCGCGTACAGCGTGGCCTGTTCGCGCGTCAGGTTGCAATAAACCTTCATTTCCATTTTTTCCGGCAAGTCCTGAATGATGCTCTTGTCGGTTTTCAGGCGGCGCAGGAAAAACGGGCCGATCAGGCGCTTGAGCGTGTCGGCTTTTTTCGCATCACGCCGGTTCTCGATGGGCAGCTCGAAGCGGGTCCGGAATTCCGCCGCGAGGCCCAGGTAGCCGGGGTTCAGGAAATCCATGATGGACCACAATTCCGAAAGCCGGTTTTCCAGCGGCGTGCCGGTCAAGGCCATGCGGCTTTTGGCGCGCAGCGCTTTCACGGCGCGCGTTTGCCGGGCCTCGTCGTTTTTGATGTTCTGTGCCTCGTCGAGCACCACAAGGTCCCATTCCAGGCGCGAGAAAAGATCCTGGTCGCGCAGGACAAGTCCGTAAGTCGTAATTACAATGTCGGACGCGGATGCGCGCTTTCCGAATTCCGCGCCGGTCAGACGGTCCGCGCCGTGATGCACGGCAACGCCGAGCGCAGGCGCAAAGCGGGCGATTTCCTTTTCCCAGTTCCGCACGATGGACATGGGGCAAACAATCAGCACGGTCCGGCGCCCCGCGGCGGGATTTTTCTCACGCAGGAAATGCGTGATCATCTGCACGGTTTTTCCAAGCCCCATGTCGTCAGCCAGGCAGGCACCGAGATTTTTTTCGCGCATGAAGCACAACCAGGAAAACCCTTTGTGCTGGTATGGCCGCAGCTCGCCTTTGAAGCCTTCCGGGATCTCGACACGCGGGAATTCCAGCGCAGACGCGGAAAGAAGATGCCGGATCCAGCCTTCGGCGCGCACATCGACGACCGGAAGCCCGGTCTCGGAAAGATCCCCTTCCAGCGCCGCGTGCAGCGCCTCGCGGACCGGCATGGCGCGCCGAGGCGCTTTGTCGCGGCCCTGAAAAAACACGAGCGCGTTTTCGATTTCCTGTTCGCGGATTTCCACCCACGCGCCGCGGATTTTCAAAAGCGGCATGCGCAGCTCCACCAGGGCGCGGAACTCTTCCAGCGTGAGCTCCTGCCCGCCGGCCAGCACCTGCCAGTCGTAATCAAGCAGCGCCTCGAGGCCCGTTCCCTTTCCGGATGCCGAAGAAGATTTCAATTCCAGGCGCATGCCCAAGCGGTTTTTTTTCTGATGCCAGAAGTCCGGCACGAGCAC
>DATJFP010000070.1 GCA_035495615.1 Verrucomicrobiia bacterium
TGGAGGCCGCGGTGGCGCTGCGCGACGGCGGCACCATCCAGATGGGCCGCTATGACCACAAGAGCGGCACGTTTTCCAGCGCGGCGACCGTGGAAGCGAGTAAATTCGTTTTCTTCGTGGGCCTGCATCCTTTTTACCTGAAAAAGATGCGCGACCTCATCGCCATCAAGATCTTCATGGACACCGACGAAAGCCTGCGCCGGTACTGGAAAATCCGCCGCGACGTCAAAAAGCGCGGCTACCAGAAGGACAAAGTGCTCGAGCAGCTGGAATCCCGGGAACAGGACAGCGAAAAATTCATCCGGCCCCAGGCCAAGTTCGCGGACCTGGTCATCCGCATGGAGCCGGCCGGGCCGATCGACGCGGAATCCGGCCCGCGCAGGGCCGCGCTCCGCACGCGCTACATCATGGACAACAGCGTGCCGACCGACCTCCTGCTTGCGGCCCTTTCCAAAATCAAAACGCTCAGCGTGGCCACCGCGCACGACATGGACACGCAGGAAATCGAGATCGCGGGAACGGTCACGGCGCGCGAGATCATGGAAGCCGCCTTCGGCCTCGGCCTTAATTTCGACGAGCTCCTGGTCAAGACCAACCGCTGGCTGAGCGGCCACTACGGCGTCACGCAGCTGATTTTCCTGCTGCTTTACCAGTTCAAAATGAAGGCGCGCTAAGAACGGAAAATCCGGGCTTGCGATCGAAAACTATGGACCCATCCATCCGGGACCTCATCGACATTTCCCATTACGCGGCGCGGCATCCTTCGTGGGTGCAGGGCAGCGGCGGCAATTGCTCGGTTAAAGCCGAAAACCTCATGGCGATCAAGGCCTCGGGTTATTTCCTCGAAGAGGTCGGCGAGGACAAGGGGTTTGTCGTTCTCGACCTCGTATCCAAGCGGGCCGCGGGCGGCGATCCGAACGCCCGCCCTTCGATGGAATTTCCCCTGCATACCCTGCTGAACCGTTTTGTGATCCACACGCATCCTGTGCCTGTCGGCGCGCTGGTCTGTTCGCAGGAAGGAAAAAAAGAATTCCGCAAAATCTTCCCGGAAAGCCATTTTATTTGGGTGGACTATGCCACTCCCGGACTGCAGCTGTTTCTGAAGGTGAGAGAGACGCTGGCCGCCCTGACGCCGCCGCCGCAGGACAAAGTCCTCTTCCTCGAAAATCACGGGCTTTTCGCCGCTGCAGAAACCAAAGAGCGCTGCATGCAGCTGCACAGCCAGGCCATCGAGCGCTGCGAAAAGGCGCTGCCCGCGGCCAAAGCTGCGGCCGAAAAAACAACGGCCGCTGGCTACCTGACGCCCGATCATGTGGTCTTCTTCAACCTGGACAGGAAAACGCTTTCCCCCAAACAGAGGCAGGCACTCTCGGAGCTCGAGGCTTTTGCCGCGGAAGTCGCGGCGCGCGTCAAGACCAGGGGATGGTCGCTCAAGGCCCTCGCGGAGCAGGACGCGCAATTTCTCCTGCAGATGGAAGAAGAAAAATACCGGCAGGACCTTTGGAAAGATAAGCCATGAAGATCATGATTCCCATGGCCGGCCTCGGAAAACGCTTTCTGGCCGCCGGCATCACCACGCCGAAGCCGCTCCTTCCCGTCGAAGGCATGCCCGTCATCGAGCACATCATCCATAATTTTTCGTTCGAGGACGACTTTGTGTTCGGCGTGAACGAAGACCATCTCAAGCACACGCAGCTCGGCGAAGTGCTCCAGCGCCTCGCGCCCCGCGCCTCGGTTGTTTCCATGCCTTACCACAAGGCCGGGCCCATCGGCGTGCTTCGCAATATGTTTCCCCACGCGCTGGACCAGGAGCCGGTCATCGTCAATTACTGCGATTTTTCCTGGGCCTGGGATTACCAGGATTTCAAAAAGACCGTGGCGGCCAACGGCTGCGACGGCGCGGTCGTGTGCTACCGCGGCTTTCATCCGCATCTGGTGGGTCCGAACCTGTATGCGACGCTCGACGCCGAAGGGCTTTGGATGAAAGCCATCCAGGAAAAGCACACCTGGCACGGCGACAAGATGAAAGACTGGACCAGCTCCGGCACTTACTATTTCAAAAACGCGGGCATCCTCAAAAAAGCGTGCCGGGAAATCGAAAAGCACCCGGATTGGAAAATTAACGGCGAGTTTTACGTAAGCCAGCTCTACCAGGTGATGAAAGACATGGGCCTGAAAATTTTCATCTACGAAATCCCGTTCATGCTCCAGTGGGGAACGCCGGAAGACATGGAAGAATACAATTACTGGTCCGACATCTTCCGCGCCAAGGCGAGGCCCGGCGCGCCGGCCGCGACGCACCGGATGAATGTCCTCACGCTCATGGCCGGAGCGGGAAAGCGTTTTTCGGACGCGGGCTACACGCTGCCCAAGCCGCTCATCCCCGTAGACGGAAAGCCCATGGCCGTTTGTGCCGCCCAGGCCTTGCCGCCCGGTGACCGGTATTTTTTCCTTTCGCGCCGCGAGGGCACGAACGAACCCGGACGCGTGGAACCGGAAATCAAAAAATATTTTCCCGGCGCCCGTTTTCTCTGGATCGACCGGCTGACCGAAGGCCAGGCCGCGACCGCGCTCCTGGCCAAAGGGCTCGTGCCCGAGGACGAACCGCTCCTCATCGGCGCCTGCGATCACGGCCTTATCCTGGACCAGGGCAAATTCGATTCCATGACGGCCGAAGGTTCCGGCACAGACGCCCTCATCTTCACTTATCGTCATTACCCGCCTGTGCGCCGGAACCCCAAGGCCTATGGCTGGGTGGAAACCGGCGGCGCCGGAGCCGTGCGGCGCGTTTCGGTCAAAGTCCCGCTGGAAGGCGATCCGGCCTTGCGACACGCGATAAGCGGCGCGTTCTGGTTTCGCCGCGCCGGAATTTTCTTCGCGGCCGCGGAGCAGATGATCCGGGAAGACGACCGCGTGAATAACGAATTCTACATCGACCAGGCGATGAACCATGCGGTGCGCGCCGGCCATAAAGTCAAAGTATTCGAGGCCGAGAAACATGTCGGCTGGGGAACGCCGGACGATCTGCGCACCTACGAATACTGGCAGCGTTTTTTTTCGCAGGCCTGGTTCCATCCTTACGCGGGAGCAAAGACCGCCCATGCCTGACGCGCCGGAACTTTCCATCGTCGTCCCCTGCTATAACGAAGAAAAAAACGTGCCGCGGCTCGTGGAGCGTTTTGCCTCCGCGCTAGCCGGACGTTCCGGTGTGGAGGTGGTTTTCGTGGACAATGGATCCAAGGACGGGACAGGAGCGGCGCTCGACGCGGCCGTGAGCCGCCATGCCTTCGTGAGGAAGGCCGTCGTCCCCGAAAACCAGGGCTATGGGTTCGGCATCCTTTGCGGTCTGCGGGAAGCGCGCGGCCAGGTCCTGGCCTGGACCCATGCCGACCTGCAGGCCGATCCCTCGGACGTGCTGAAAGCTTACGACGCTTACCGCGCGGCGGCGCGGGAAACGCAGAAAGTCCTCGTCAAAGGCCACCGCCGCGGCCGCAAGCCTTCGGAAAAATTTTTCTCCTGGGGCATGCAGGTGCTGGCGGGACTCGCGCTCGGCTTCGCCGTGGAAGAAGTCAACGCGCAGCCCAAGCTTTTCCCGCGGCTTTTTCTGGGCGAGCTGGAAAATCCACCGCATGATTTCTCGCTCGACCTCTACGTCCTGTACATGGCCGAAAAAAAAGGGTATAAAATTATTTCGATCCCCGTTTTTTTCGAGGAAAGGCTTCACGGCGAGGCCAAAGGCGGAAGCGGTTCCTCCTGGCCCGTGCGATGGAAGCTCATGAAACGTTCTTTCGCGTACATTTTCGAACTGCGCTCGCAACTCCAACGAAAGGCGGCCTGATGCTTTACATCCGGCACCGCATCAACACCCTAGAAGAATTGAAAACCGTCCCGGCCGACATGGGCGTCGAGCTCGATCTGCGTTCCGAAGGCAGCAAGCTGATCCTGCACCACGATCCGTTTGCCGGGGGCCTGGAATTCGAGACGTTCTTGAAGTCGTACGCGCACGCTCTCATGATCGTGAACGTCAAAGCCGAGGGCCTGGAAGAACCGGCGCTCGAACTGCTGAAAAAGTACAAAGTTCGGGATTACTTTTTCCTGGACCTCTCCTTTCCCGCCCTGGTCAAACTGGCGCGCAAAGGCAAAAAAAGCATCGCGGTCCGCTTCTCCGAATACGAGCCCATCGAGCAATGCCTCGCGGTGGCTGGGCTCGTGGACTGGGTCTGGGTCGACTGCTTCCAGAACCTGCCGCTGACACGGCCGGTCTTCGACACGCTGAAAAAGAATTTCAAGATCTGCCTGGTCTCGCCCGAACTGCAAAAGCATTCGCTGGACCGCATCCTCGAATTCAAAAAGCAGCTGGCCGGCATGGACGTCGACGCGGTCTGCACGAAGAGGCCGGACTTATGGCGATAAAAGAATTCGCCCGCCGCGCGCTTTCCTGCAAAGCCGTCCTTCTCGACCTGGACAACACGCTGTATGAGTTCGCTCCCTGCCATGCGGCGGCGCTGAAGAAGTCGCACGGGCTGTACGCCGCGAAAGTGCGCCGGATTTCTTTTTCCGATTTCCGCCGGCTTTACGTCCGGGCGCGGGCGGAGGTCAAAAAAACAACGCGCGGCCAGGCAGCCTCGCATTCGAGGCTGCTTTATTTCAAAAGGATGCTGGAAGAGACCGGCGCCGGACGTTCCACGCTCGCCCTTGATCTGGACAGGGCTTACTGGAAGGCTTACATGGACCGGATGAAAATCCGGCCGTGGGTGCGCCCGCTCCTCCTCCGGCTTCGGAAAAAAGGGACGCCGATCGTTATCGTGACAGACATGACGGCCGCCTGGCAGCTGGAGAAAGTAAAAAAATTAAAGCTGGAGGGCCTTGTTGATTTTATCGTGACATCAGAAGAAGCGGGTGTGGAAAAACCCCATGCCGCTATTTTCAAGTTCGCGCTGCGCAAGGCCGGGGCCAAGGCCGGGCAGGCCATCATGATCGGCGACGATCCCCGTAAGGACCGCACACGTCTCCTCGACTGCTATCTCGTCTGATTTTTTCCGCTCTTTATTTTTTCGTAGGCCATGAGCGCGCGGCGCCGCGCGGCTTCATGGTCGACCCCCGGCTCGGGATAATCGCGCCCTAATTTCACGCCCGCCTTTTCCAGGACTTCGGCCGGCGCTTTCCAAGGTTCGTGGATCCACTTATCGTCCAGTCCCGCAAGCTCGGGAACCCACCGGCGAACGTAAACGCCTTGGGGATCAAATTTCTTGCCCTGCGACACAGGATTGAAAATGCGGAAATACGGCGCCGCGTCCGCGCCGCAGCCGCCCACCCATTGCCATCCCAGCGTATTGTTCGCAAGGTCTGCGTCCACCAGCGTGTCCCAGAACCAGGCCGCGCCTTCCTGCCAGCGGACCAGAAGATCCTTGACCAGAAAAGACGCCGCGATCATGCGGACGCGATTATGCATCCATCCCGTGGCCCAAAGTTCGCGCATGCCCGCGTCTACGATGGGATAACCCGTGCCGCCCTTTTGCCAGGCCTTCAGAAGGCGCGCATTGCGTTCCCAGGGAAAAGCCCGGAATTCGGGACGCATGCAATCACGCGGCGTATGGGGAAAATGATAAAGAAGATGGTATGCGAATTCGCGCCACGCAATCTGGCGCAGGTAGACCAGGCCTTTCTTGTTTTTTCTCAGCGCATGCCAGATCTGACGGGGACTGATCTCGCCGAAATGAAGATGCGGGGAAAGGCGCGAGGTCCCCGTTTCGTCAGGACGGTCGCGGCCGGTTTCGTAGGCGTTCACAGGCCCCGAGGAAAATTTTTCCAAGGCTTGCAGTGCGCGGGATTCGCCCGGCGTCCAGGCTTTGCGAATGCCTTTGTCCCAGGGAATGGAAGGCAGCAGCTCCAAAGCCTCGATCTTGAGGCCGTTGCCCGCGGAGGCCGCGGGCTTAAGCTTAGGCTCTTCCAGCGGCTTGGAAATTTCCGGCTTAGCGAGGAGCTGGTTCCAGAATGGGGTGAAAACCTTGTACGGCGTGCCCTGCTGGGTTTTGATTTCCCACGGCTCGAAAAGAAGCGATGCCGAAAAGCTTTTAGCCTCGATTTTTTTTGCCTGCAGCTCGGCTTTGACGGCTTTGTCGCGCTCGATCAGCGCCGGCTCGTAGCAGCGGTTCCAGAACACCGCTTCCGCGCCGCATTCCTTGGCCGTCCGCAGCAAAGTCTCGAGGCTGGGCCCTTTCTTGATCAGGAGCGTGAGGCCGCGCTCCTTCAGGGTCATTTGCAGACTTTTCAGGGATTCGTGCAGCCAGACCCGGGCCGCGCCGCCGGGCGCCCAATCCCCTTCCTCTTCGGGCGCCCAGATGAAAACGGGAACAACCGCAAGGCCCAGGCGAGCCGCTTCGACAAGCGCGGGATTGTCCGCCATGCGCAAGTCTCTGCGATACCATACAAGCGCCGTTTTTTTATCCATGTCCCCGGAAGTTTTCGGCTATCCGACGATGACGAGGTGGCATTTCTTGGGAAGCAAATGATTCAGCCGCTGCAGCATGTCCCCGCGCAGCACGTTGGTGAGAGCATTGCGTTTCGTCGTTCCGATCATGAGCGTGTTCACTTCGAGTTCCCGTGCGGCTTTGGCAATCAAATGGCCCGGGTCTGCCCCGAACTGCCAGATCGGAAGCCCCATAATGCCGAGCACTTCCATTTCCTTTTGCGCCTCACCGAGAAGCTTCAGCGACTCGGGCGAGGGCTCCACAGCATCCGAAAACTCGATCATCTTCGGACTTTCCTCGACGTAACCGATGTAAACCGCATTCTCCCCCAGCGCCCGGCAGCGCAGCGACGCCTCTTTCAGCAGCAGCTTGTTCACGCTTCGCAGGGCCACAAGCGAAGTGCTGCGGTAAAGCGCGGAAATTTCCTTGGCTTCGGAAACGGTGAGGACGTTGAAGTCCGGAATCTCGATCTCCGGCGGCGGGGAAAAATAGCGTGTCATGTAACGCAACGCAAGGCCCGTGCTCAGGACCGAAAGCACGAAAATGAAGGCATTGTGCTTCTGGAAAATGATCGTCACTTCGATAAAAATAAGAATGACAGCCGCCACAAAAAGCAGCCCGCGTTCGATTTTTTTCAGCGGCAATTTGAAGTTCGTGGCGCAGGAACCAATATTCATGGTGATGGCGCCTACCACGCCGATGGCGTATAGCGCCGCCAGGTGTAGGACTTCATGTTCGAAGACGAGCACCAGAATTGGTACGGCGGTCGCGACGAGCAGCGGAATCGTGGGCATGCCAAAATTATTGAGCTTCGTAAAGGCGTACGGCAGCTCGCGGTCTTTAGCCATCAAAAACTGCATGGAAACCAGCGATGCCACGGCCGTATTTGCGGCCGACAAAAGCAGGAAGCCGAAGATGAGGGAAATGAGCGCGCCGTACCAGCGCCCGATGTAGTGGTCGCCCAGAGCGCGCAGCATGTCTTCGGTGTGGTTGGTGAGGCCCGGCACCGCATTCATGGCAAGCCCCAGAAGGAAAGTCAGGACGGTGACCTCGAGAAGGACAGGCAAAATTGCGTTACGGGAAGTTTTTTCGACGGGCTGCACCATGATGCCGGTCATGTTCGCCACGGCCTCCACGCCCGAAAGCGCCAGCACGATACCCACGAAAATCGACCAGTTTTCCGGAAGCCCGCCTTTGGGCATCGTGAGCTGCACGCTGGGCAGATGCGGCAGTGTGGACACGAATAAAATAGCGGCGGCAGCAGACGCAAAGACTGCGATGACCGCGGCAATGTTCCCGCCTTTTTTGGGGCCCAGCCAGTTGATGGCGCCAATCAGGAGGATGGAGAACACAGCCCATTTTTCCGGATGCGGGAAATTGAAATAGTGGAATGCGTCGAGCGCGCTGAGGGACGCGGTCACCACATAATCGGCGACGAGCAGGAACGCGCCGATCACGGCCAGGATCTGGGAACGGTGCTTGACGGAAGAATAGACGCCTCCGCCGTCGGGATAGATGTGGCAGATGATCATGTAGCAGACACCGACGAGCGCGGTCAGCGCGGACATGATGCCGAGAAAAAACCAGGATGCGTGACCCGCGAGCGCAAACGCGATCCCGAGCACGTAGGCCTTGCTCGTTCCCCAGTCGCCGTACAGCATGGCGCCGGCATGGAACCAATGGAGCTCGCGGGGACGGTCGACGGATTTTAAGACGCGCGGCGTCATGGGTTATTGACCGAATATTTGATTTCCGGACGGCCGCTTTTGACCGCCTCTACGATGAGGAGGACGGCGAGGACCAGCAGCGAAATCGCGATAAGCGTCACGAGATCCACCTTGCCCGCCGCAAGGGCCGGGACGATCATGGTGGCCAGCGCGCAGACCGTGACGGCCATCATGAAAAACATGGGCAGCAGGATCGGCGTCGCGCGCTTGCCCGAGCGAAGAAGCCAGGCCGAGAGGATCATCAGCGTCAGCGCGGCGAGAAGCTGGTTGGAGGTGCCGAAGATGGTCCAGAAAATTTTCCACGCGGGAATGACGTGCCCTGCCGCGTCCGTCATGGTCAGCGACACGCAAATAAGCGGCGCGACAAGGCTGACCACCGTGGCGCCGATGCGTCCGGACCAGCCTTTCCAGCCCGTGAGCTCCTGAAAAAGATGGCGCGTCAGGCGCGTGGCCACGTCCAGCGTATCGTAGATGAAAGTCGTGAACGCGAGGAGCGTGAACGAACGCGCGAATTCGCGCGGAATGCCGAGATGCTGCACGAAACGGCTCAGGCCTTCGGCGTAGATGCGGTCCGGCGAAGCGCCGGTCAGCTCGCTGCCCTTGGCCAGAATCATGACCGTGGCAAGCGCGATGAAGGCCACCAGCGCTTCGAGCAGCATGCCGCCGTAGCCCACCATCTGGCAGTCGGGTTCTTTGGCGATCTGCTTGGACGTGGTACCGGAGCAGACGATGCCGTGAAATCCGGAGCAGGCGCCGCAGGCCACGGTGACGAACAGCAGCGGAAACAAAGGAAGGCCGTTGGGCGCCGTGAAACCCAGGAAAGCGGGATACGCGATTTTCTCGCCTCCGATAAAAAGTCCGAGGACGCCCGCGGCAAGCGTCGCGTACAAAAAGAAGCCGCCGAGATAGCCGCGCGGCTGGAGGAGAAGCCACACGGGCGTGACGGACGCGATCAGGCAGTACACGAGAAGGATGACGTTCCAGATTTGCTGCGGCGAGAGCGGGCCCATGGCCGGGATCACCGTGGGAAACGACTGGCCGTACCAGATGCTCACGCCCACAAGCGGCACGAAAACCAGCGTGGCGAGCGGCAGCGGCATCTTGAAGCGGTGCAGGCACACGCCCATGGCCAGGCCGATCAGGAGATACATGATAGAAGACGTGGCCACTCCGCCGCCCAACTCCGGATTGACAAAGGAAGCGCTCGTCAGGTCGGTGAAAGCGGTGATGACATAAATGAGCGACAGCCAGACGAACGCGAGGAAAACGAGATAGCCGCGCCGGCCGAAGACGTCGCGCACGATCTCCACGATGGATTTGGCGCCGTGGCGCACGGAGCCGACCATGCTGGAAAAATCATGCGCGGCCCCGAAGAAAATGGACCCGAACAGGATCCACAGAAGCACGGGAAGCCAGCCGAACCAGAGCGCCGCGAGAATCGGCCCGACAATGGGGCCGGCCGCGGCAATGGCGGAAAAGTGCTGGCCGAGGAGAAAGCGTTTAGGAGTGGGGACAAAATCGACGCCGTCGTTCACGGCGGCGGCCGGCGTCTGGACATCGGGATTCAAACGGAAGAAACGCGCGAGGACGCGGCCGTAAGCAAAATAGGCCGCTCCCAGGATGAACAGAACGATCAACGCCACGGAATAAAGGCTCACGGAAATCTCCCCCGCTCCGAACAGGCTTCCGGCGGGCAGGTGTTCATGGATTCGCGGACCTTACGGCTCTTCTTTCACAGGTCGCATGATGGAAACGATGATGGATGCCGCGAGAATCACGGCAATCACGGCCAAGGCTACGACGATCGGGATGTGATAGATGTCTGTGACGATCATCTTGATTCCGACAAAGATCAGGATCGCTCCCAGGCCGTAATGCAGGTAACGAAAAATCTTCATCATGCCG
>DATJFP010000071.1 GCA_035495615.1 Verrucomicrobiia bacterium
AAGAAAACTTCTCCCGCGTCTCGTTCGCGGTCATCCTCGCCATCGTCCTCATCTACATGATCATGGCGTCGCAGTTCGAATCGTTCCTGCAGCCGCTCATCATCATGCTGACCGTGCCGCTCGCGCTTTTCGGCGTGGCCATCGCGCTCCTGGTTTCGGGCACGACGCTGAACGTCATCTCGCTTCTCGGCATGATCTTCCTCGTCGGTACCGCGGTTAATAACGGTATCGTGCTCATCGAATACATCAACCAGGTCCGAGAAGAAGGCGTGGAGGTGGAAAAGGCCTGCATCGACGCCGCGCGCATCAGGACGCGCCCGATTCTCATGAGCGCGCTGTCTTCCGCCATCGGCCTCCTGCCTCTCGCGCTGGGACTGGGCGAAGGCGCGGAACTGCGCTCGCCCATGGCCGTTGCCATGCTCGGGGGAACGCTGTCTTCGACGTTCCTGACCCTCATCGTGATTCCGCTGTTCTACATTCTGCTTACCCGCGTTTCAGAAAAGATCTTCGGCCCGGAAGAGGAAGAGAGCGACGAAAAAGCCGGGGTGAGCGATACGCCCCCCGAAATGGAAGAAGAGAAAGACTGACATGGGGCTTCCGTCATTTTCCATTCACAGGCCGGTGTTGACGATCATGATCTTCGTGATCGGCATCCTGCTGGGCGTGATCTCGCTGACCCGGCTTCCGGTCGAACTCTACCAGGGCGGCAACCAGGGCATTATCAGCATCATCGTGCGCGCGCGCGGCGGCCTGCCTCCGCCGGAGGTCGAAAAGTCCATCACCAAGCCCGTCGAAGAAGCCGTGGCGACAGTCAGCCACCTGAAGAACCTGTACTCCTCCTCGCGTGAAGCCGAATCGCGCGTGACGCTCGAATTCGATACCGGCACGAACATGAACTTCGCGGCTCTGGAAATCCGCGAAAAGTTTTCGCGCGTGAAGCCGCTGCTTCCGAAAGAAATCGAAAAGCCCGTCATCGCCAACTACGACGACGCGCAGTCGGCCGTCTTCATTTTCGCGCTGACCTCCAACACGCTTTCGCCCGAAGACATCCGCCAGAAAGTGGAGCTGGAACTCAAGCCCGTCGTCGCGCGCGTTGACGGTGTGGCCAGCGTGGAAGTCTACGGCGGCCGCGAGCGGAAGATTCTAGTCGAGGTCGACCGCGACAAGCTGGCCATCTACAACATCTCGATCGAGAAGATCATGGACATCCTGGGGCAGGCGAACGTGAACCTGCTTTCCGGCACCGTGGACAAAGGCAAATACGAATTCGCGGTGCGCAGCATGGGCGCTTTCGAGAATGTGGAAGAAATCGGTGAGCTCGGCGTGCAGGCCACGCGCCAGGGATCCATCGTGCCCTTGAAAGAACTGGCCACGGTGAAAGACGCGTACATGGAACCGGAAGACGCGGCGCGCCTCAACCTCGAGCAGAATGTGACGGTCTACGTCAAGAAGACCAGCCTTGCCAACACCATCCCCGTCGTGCACAACTGCATCCGCGTGCTCGATGAATTCAAGCAGAAGAACAAAGAGACGCTCGACGTCGTCATCGTTTCCGACAAAGCCAAGACGATCGTGCGCGCGATCCATGACGTCCGCGACTCCATGTTCCTTGGCATCGTGTTGACGATCATCATGATCTACGTGGCGCTGCGGCAAATCGTCCTCGCGATCATCATTTCCGTCGCGATCCCGTGCTCGGTGATCATCACGTTTGCCGTCATGGGCGCGCTCGGTTTCAGCTTGAACGTCATGACGCTTTCCGGCCTCGCGCTCGCCATCGGCATCATGGTCGACAGCGCGGTCGTCGTCATGGAAAACACGTTCGTGAAAAAAGAAAAAGGAATGGGCGACGGGCAGGCCATACGCGAAGCCGCCGAAGAAGTGTGGCTGCCTCTTTTGTCGTCGCTCATCACGACCTGCATCGTGTTCGTGCCGATCACCTTCATCGACAAGAAAATCCAGGAGACCTATTCCGGTTTCGCGCTCACGGTGACGTCGTCGCTCATCATTTCCTTTTTCGTGGCGCTCATGCTGATTCCCGTCATGCTCATGCAATGGGGGCGTGGACGCATCAAAGTCGAGAAGAGGGAGCCCGGCCAGGAGCGCAGCGGCCTGCAGCGTACGTATGCGGGCATCATGAAGTTTAATCTCATGTTCCGTTATCCGGTGGCCGCCGCGACGATTGCGCTGTTCTGTCTGGCCAGCTACAACATCGTCACGCGCGATATCGACTTTCCCACGACGCTCGAAGAAAACGAATTCCAGGTCATCATCTTTCCGCTGGCCGGAGCGCGCCTGGAGGCCAACGACGAGGCCGTAACCAAGGTGGAAGAGCTCATCCACAAGGTCCCGGACGTGGACATGATCTCGTCCACGGTGAGAAAGGACGACGTCCGCGTTTTCGTCCGGCTGAAGCCCAAGGAAGAAAGGCAGTATTCGAAAGAAGAAATCATGCAGATGATCGACGAGAAAGGCAATGAACTGGTCAAGGAGATCCACGACGATTACAGTTTGATTCTGGACGAAGGCGCGTCGTCTTCCGAGCAGAAAAAACTGGTCGTGAACATCTTCGGCTACGAGAACGACGTGCTGGAAAAGCTGGCGCGCGAATTCGCCAACCGCATGTCGAAGGTGGACGGCCTGGTCAACGTGGTCATGACCGACCTGCGCAAACGCCCGGAATATTCGCTGGTGATCGACAAGGGACGCGCGGCCATCTACGGGCTGACCGTGAAAAATGTGGCGGATTCGGTTCATGCCCTTGTCCGCGGCATGCGGCCCACTAAATTTCACGAACTGACCAACGGCCAGGAGATCGAGACCATCACGCGCCTGCAGGCCATCTACCGGCAAAAGATCGAAGACCTGAAGCTGATCTACATTGCGAGTCCCAAAGACGGCCATCAGATTCCGCTGGGCGAGATCGCGTCTTTTTACGCGACGACCGGGCCTCAGACCATCGACCGCAAAGACAAATACCGCTACGTGTTCGTGAAAGGGGACTGCAAAACGGCGCTCGAAACTGTGGCCAAGCAGGTCCAGGAAGCCGTCAAAGATGTGCCGCTGCCGGACGATTATTATTGGAGGTTCGGCGGCAGCTATGAAGAGCTGGTCGGAGGAAAGTCGGACATGAACGTCGCGCTCATTCTCACGGTGGCGCTTGTCTACATGGTGCTGGCCTGCACCTTTGAGAGTTATTTTTTGCCCGCGATCCTCATGCTCTCGGTCCCGATGGCGAGTATCGGCATCTGGCTCGCGCTCACGATCGGGAGAAAGCCGCTCAGCCAGCCGGTGTTCATCGGCATGATTCTTCTGGCGGGGTACGTGGTCAATGCTTCCATTATGATGGTCGATGCCATGAAGGCGCTCATGGCGCAAAAAGGAATGTCGCGCAGGGAAGCGCTCATCGAAGCGGGCTGCGACCGCATCCGCCCGATCATGATGACAACGACGTCCACGATCCTGGGGTTCGTTCCCATGGCGATCAGTTCGAGCGAATCGAGCAATCTCTGGTCGCCGCTGGCCGTCACCGTGATCGGCGGGCTGCTCAGCTCGACCATCCTGACGCTTTTCATCATGCCTAATTTTATTTTAATTTCTGACGACTTCGGCGTGCTCGTGAGAGGGACTTTTGGAATCGCGATGAAGACGATCGAGACCGCGAAGAGCCTTGTGTTTGCGAAAATCATGAGAAAAAATACCTAACGGCACTTTTAAAATACCTTAGGAGACTTTATGGAAAATCAAGAGAACACCCACGTGACGGAAAAAACGGCGGCGAAAACGCGCCGCCGCGCCCGCAACATCCTGATCCACAAACCCATGCAGCGCGAATTTACTTTCGTGATGATCTCGCTTCTCATGGTTTCGACGCTCGCGATCGCGTTCGTCATCCATCAGACGATCCACGACGCCGCGTTCGGGGGAGGATTCCAGTTCGGAAAAATCAACCCGTACGAGGTTTTGTCGGACGTGAGCTACCAGCTCATGATCCGCGTGAGCGCGATTTTGTTCGTCACGCTCGTTATCATCGGGGTCTTCGGAATTTTCTTCCTGCACCGCGTGGCCGGGCCCGTGTACCGGTTCCGCCAGATCTTCGTGAAGATCAATGACGGCGAATATCCGAAATACGTGCGCTTGCGCGAAGGCGACTTCTTCAACGAAACTGCGTCCGAGATCAACCGGCTCGTGCATCGGCTGCGTTTCGAATACGATCGTGACAAACAGATCAAGACGAAAGTCAGCCTGATGCTCGACGTTGCCGAATCGTCCAACCCTTCGGTCAAGAAAACCTTGAACGAATTGAAGGAAATGATGGAGCAGCAGCCGCCCGATTTGCCCGAAAAGTCATCGGGGAAAGATTAGCGTTAAAGCGCTGTGAGAAACAAAACAGATTAATAAGATCCAATTTATAGCAATAAAAATCATGACGCCTTCCGCAGCTTTTGTCATTCCAGTCCTTGACACTGTAAAGGTTTTCGCCTAAAATTCCGTTACTAATTTCGCGTTTTTTTTCAGCTTCGTAAAAATAACCTTGACAGTTTCCCAGCGGTTAGTAAAATCTCCGTTTACCCCGACAAGACGGGACTGTCTTTTTTTCTGTTTACTTCACTTCAGCGTTTTGCTGGGGTAGCTCAGTTGGTAGAGCACGTCCTTGGTAAGGACGAGGTCACGGGTTCAATCCCCGTCTCCAGCTGACTTCTTCATGTTCATTGAAGATACCCCAGTCGCGAAGCAAATGTCAGGCAAAATGTTTTGCGCTTTGCTGATCCAAGCGGCGCCGACTAACAAGCAGCAATAGAGCGAGGAGAAATACCATGGCAAAGGATAAATTCGAGAGATCTAAACCGCACGTGAACGTCGGAACCATTGGACACGTTGACCATGGTAAAACGACCCTTACCTGCGCTCTGACCAAAGTGCTTGCCGCTAAAGGTATGGCCGAAGTGAAAGAATATGCGGACATTGCCAAGGGCGGAACGGTCCGCGATGCTTCGAAAATCGTGACCATCGCCGTTTCCCACGTGGAATATTCCTCCGACAAGCGCCATTATGCGCACGTCGACTGCCCGGGACACGCCGACTACATTAAGAACATGATCACCGGCGCCGCGCAGATGGACGGCGCTATTCTCGTGGTATCGGCCGTTGACGGCCCGATGCCGCAGACTCGCGAGCATATTCTCCTCGCCCGCCAGGTCGGTGTTCCCGCCATTGTCGTTTTCCTCAACAAGATTGACCTCGTCGATGATACAGAACTTCTGGACCTCGTCGAACTCGAAGTCCGCGAGCTTCTGAACAAGTACCAGTTCCCCGGTGACTCGATTCCCGTCATCCGCGGCTCCAGCCTTCCGGCTGTCCAGAATCCGACGGATGAGAAGGCCAATGCCTGCATCATGGCCCTTGTGAAGGCCCTCGACGACAGCATTCCCGAACCCAAGCGTGACATCGATAAGCCCTTCCTGATGTCGGTCGAAGACGTGTTCTCGATCTCCGGCCGTGGTACGGTCGGTACGGGCCGTGTCGAACGCGGCCGTGTGAAGGTCGGCGAAGACGTCGAAATCATCGGTCTGCGTGAAGCGTCGATGAAGTCGACCGTCACGGGTATCGAAATGTTCCGCAAGCTGCTCGATGAAGGCGTCGCCGGCGACAACCTCGGCGTGCTCCTCCGCGGCGTGGAAAAAGAACAGCTCGAACGCGGCATGGTCATTGCGAAGCCGGGTTCCGTGAAGCCGCACAAGAAGTTCAAGGCTTCCATTTACGTGTTGAGCAAGGAAGAAGGCGGACGTCATACACCGTTTTTCAACGGTTACCGCCCCCAGTTTTATTTTCGTACAACCGACGTCACCGGTATCGTGAAGCTCCCTGCTGGCACCGAAATGGTCATGCCGGGCGATAACGTTAACGTTGAAGCCGAGTTGATCATGCCGGTCGCCATGGAAAAGGAACTGCGCTTCGCTGTTCGCGAAGGCGGCAAGACCGTGGGCGCCGGTGTCGTCAGTGAGATCTTAGATTAAGTCTGTCTTAGGCGTGTTTTCCCGGTTTTATCTCACGCATGGCGAGCTTGTCTGTTGCAGGGTGTTTACCTCGCCGTAAGAAATCCTGCAACTCTCAACGTACGACAAATCAGGATTATCTGCTGGTGCGGGTTTTTGCAGCGCATCGAGGGATGTCTTTCGGCGTTTAGGCAGAGACATTCCGGGCTCATTTTGCTCTGATGCAGATTGCTGGAGGCCTGTAGCTCGAACTGGCTAGAGCGGCGGTCTCCAAAACCGCATGTTGCAGGTTCGAATCCTGCCAGGCCTGCCAGTATAAAAGCTGCAGTGCGGGGCGCAGAAGTTTGAATGTGGGGCAGGATTCGAAGGGAGCACCAGTTTTCAAACGTGACATACGTCACGGTTGATGGTGCGGGCGGTTACCGGCAAAGCCGAAACCGAATCCTGCCAGGCCGTCGCTGAAAGCGACGTTTAAGTCCCGGCGTAGCCGGTAATAAATCCCGTCGTCGTAGACGACGGCAAAAAGTAAAACTGGGAAAGCAAGAAAACGATGTTCGGCAAAGTCGGCAATTTCGTCCAGGAAACAAGACAAGAGCTCAATAAAGTCACGTGGCCTAGCCGCTCCGAACTGATCCAGGCCACCGTGGTCGTTATCATTACGACCTTTATCATGGCTCTCTACATCGGCGTGATCGATTTTTTTCTTTCCAGTTTCATGAGGCTCTTGGCTAGGTGAAAACAGTGGCAGAAGCAAAATGGTATGTAGTGCACACCCAGACCGGCGTTGAGGCGCGGGTGAAGGCTTCCCTGGAAGCCAGGGCGGAAACCTCGGGGATGAAGAAGTTCATCCATCAGGTCCTGATTCCGACGGAAAAGGTCAGCGAAGTCAAGGAAGGGAAGAAGCGCATCAGCGAGCGCAAATTTTTCCCCGGCTACATCCTGATTCAGATGGAGCTAAATGACGACAGCTGGTATCTCGTGCGCAATACCCCGGGCATTTCCGGGTTTGTGGGCTCCGGCAAGACGCCGCTGCCGCTTTCCGAGCATGACGTGGATCAGATCCTCCGTCAGCAGGAAGAAAAGACTTCGAAGCCGAAGCCGAAAGTCGATTTCGCGCTCGGCGAGAACGTGCGGGTCAAAGAAGGCTCGTTCGCGAATTTTAACGGCACCATCGAAGAAGTGAATCCTAACCGCGGCAAACTTCGCGTATCGGTCAATATTTTCGGCCGGGCAACGCCCGTCGAGCTGGAATATTGGCAGGTCGAAAAAATCTAGTTTAAGGGAAGATCATGGCAAAGGAAGTCACAGCGAAAATCAAGTTGCAGGTTACGGGCGGCCAGGCCAACCCCGCGCCCCCGATCGGTCCCGCGCTCGGCCAGCACGGCGTTAACATCATGGAATTCTGCAAGCAGTTCAACGAGCGCACGAAGGACAAGCAGGGCACGGTCCTTCCCGTTGTCATCACCGTCTATAAAGACAAATCGTTCACTTTCATTCTCAAGTCGCCTCCGGTTGCCGTGGCGCTCAAAAAGGCCGCGGGCCTTGCGAAGGCCTCGTCGGAACCGGGACGCAACATCATCGGTAAAGTCACGCGTGAGGATGTGCTCACGATCGCGCGCGGCAAAATGGCCGACCTCAACACGGCGAAGATCGAATCCGCCGTCAGGATTGTCGAAGGCACGGCCCGCAGCATGGGCCTGCAGGTCGTCGACAAGAAATAATTCTACGGAGTCTATCGTGCCGAACAAGAGAAGCAAACGTTATCAGGTCAGGGCGAAGGTCGCCGAGCGCGGCGTGCAGTATAACCTCGAAGACGCGGTGGGCCGCCTGAAAAAGGTGCCGCCCGCGAAGTTCGACGAAACCGTCTCCCTGAATTTCCAGCTCGGCATCAAGCCGGACCAGAACGACCAGCAGATCCGCGGCGCGGTGAGCCTGCCGCACGGCTCGGGCAAAGACGTCCGCGTCGTCGTGTTCTGCAAGGGCGAAGAGGCGCGCAAGGCGGAAGCCGCCGGCGCTTCGGTGGTCGGCGCGGAAGACCTCGTTCAGAAAGTTCTCGGCGGCTGGCTGGATTTCGACGCCGTCGTCGCGCACCCGGACATGATGCGTGAAGTTTCCAAGCTCGGCCGCGTGCTTGGACCCCGCGGCCTCATGCCGACGCCGAAGACCGGCACCGTGACGCCGGATGTCGGCCGCGCCGTGAAAGAACTCAAGACCGGCCGCGTGGAATTCAAGAACGACAAGACCGCCGGCGTGCATGTTGTTTGCGGCAAGCTTTCGTTTTCCGAAGATGCTCTGAAAGAAAATATCCGTGCCGTGGTCAAGGCCATCCGTGATGCGAAGCCGGCCACGAGCAAAGGCGAATATCTCAAGGCGGTGAACGTGGCCCCGACTCATGGCCCGGGTCTCCGCCTGGTAACCGGATCTCTGTGAGGAATTTATGCCATCCGTCGTGAAAGAGCTGATGATGAAGGAAATGAAGCAGGGATTCGAGAAGAATTCTTATGCTTTCGTTTCCAGCCTGGGAAAAGTGACCGTCGCCGACATCGCGGATTACCGCCGCAGCATCGAAAAGGTGGCGAGCCGTTCTTTGATGGTCAAGCACACGTTCGCCCGCAAGATTTTCCAGGAAATGAAGTACGAAGGGGCGGAAAAACTTTTGAATGGCTCTGTCCTGGTGACTTTTGGAAATAAGGACCCGCAGGTTATTTCCAAGGCCATCGTGGATTTCTGCAAGACGAACAACAAGTTCAATGCAGCCGGGGTCATTTTTGAAAGCAAAGTCTACGATCAGGAATTCATGAAGCAGCTTGCCGCGCTGCCTTCGCGCAAAGAACTTTTGACGCAGGTCGTTGTTCGCGTCAAATCGCCGATTTCGGGATTCGTGATGACGCTTTCGGCCGTGATGCGCGGTTTCGTCGTGGCGCTGAATGAAGTGAAGAAAAAGCGGGAAGCAGCGCCGGCGGCGGCGTAAAAAATATTTTATCGAGGAGGAGTGAGTCATGTCAGATCAAGCGGTTCAGGAAGTAGAAGCGAAAGAAAAGAAAGCGGGTGTCAACGTGTCTGAGAAACTGCAGGGTGTGCTCAAAACGATCGAAGAGCTGACGGTGCTCGAGCTCGCGGACCTCGTCCGTGCCCTTGAAGAGAAGTTTGGCGTCAGTGCGGCGGCGGCGGTTGCTGTTGCGGCTCCGGCTGGGGGCGGCGGTGCGGCGGCTGGCGGTGCGGCGGCGGCTGAAGAGAAGGAAGATTACACGGTCATTCTTAAGGACGGCGGAGCGAAGAAGATCCAGGTCATTAAGGAAATCCGTGCTCTTACCAATCTCGGTCTGAAAGAAGCCAAGGATCTCGTCGAAGGCGCGCCGAAGACGGTTAAGGAAGGCGTGAAGAAGGACGAGGCCGAAAAGATTAAGAAAATTCTCGAAGAACAGGGTGCGAAGGTTGAGCTTAAGTAAGAACTTTTCCGCGGCAGAACTCATGAAGGGTTCCCGCGCTGAAAGTGTTCTTGTATTCAACTTCACTCTGGAGGCTATCGCCCTATGATTCCTGTGACGGAAAGAAAAAACTTCACCAAGATCCACGATAGGATGGACATCCCGAATCTCGTCGAGATTCAGGTGGAATCCTATGAGAAGTTTCTGCAGACGGACAGCTCCAAGCGTAAGCGGAAACGGCAGGGCCTGGAAGCGGCTTTTCAGGAATGCTTCCCGATCGAAAGCGTGGACGGCACGTGCCGCCTCGAATACACCGGCTATGCCCTCGGCAAGCCCAAGTATTCGATCTCGGAATGCCATAAGCGCGGCATGACCTACGCGGCCCCCCTCAAAGTGAAGTTGCGTCTTGTCCGTAACGGAGTCGCCAAGGAACAGGAAGTCTACATCGGCGAGCTGCCGCTCATGACGGAAACCGGTACCTTCGTCATCAACGGCGCCGAGCGCGTTGTCGTCTCCCAGCTGCACCGTTCCCCGGGCGTTTCTCTCGAAGAAGGCCTTCACCCGAGCGGTAAAAAGGTCCACAGCGTCCGCATTATCCCGTACCGCGGCGCCTGGATTGAGTTCGAGTCGGACATCAATGACATTCTGTACGCGTACATTGACCGCCGCCGTAAGATCCTGGCCACGACCCTCCTCCGTGCCCTTGGATATTCGACGACGCACGACATCCTCAAGAACCTTTACCCGGTCGAGAAAGTCAGCCTCTCCGAGCGTGCGAACCTCAAGAAAATCGAAGACCAGTTCCTGGCCGACGATGTGGTTCATCCGGAATCCAAGGAAGTCATCGCGCAGGGCGGCACCCGCCTGACGAAAGACCTCCTGAGCGTCCTGACCCAGAACCACGTGGCCAGCGTCATGGTCGTGAAGCCCTCGGACGATGATTTCGCGCTGATGAACACGATCGAGCGCGATCCGTACCGCAACCTCCAGGAAGCCCAGGTCGCCATTTACCGCCGCATCCGTCCCGGCGATCCCCCGACGGAAGCCAGCGCGCGCGACCTCATTAATAAGCTGTTCTTCGATGCCCAGCGCTATGACCTCGGCAGGGTTGGCCGTTTCATGTTGAACCGCAAGCTCGGCCTGGAACAGTCGATCACCGAAACCACGCTCCGCCGCGACGACGTCATGCACGTCATCGCCATGCTCCTGAAGCTCCGTTCCGGCGAAGTGCGCAAGGACGACATCGATCACCTCGGCAACCGCCGCGTGCGTTCGGTCGGTGAACTCCTCGAAAACCAGTTCCGCGTCGGCCTCGTGCGCATGAAGCGCTCCTGCCTCGAGCGCATGTCGATCTACGATCTTGATGCCGCGATGCCGCACAACCTGATCAACCCGAAACTCATTTCCGCGGCCATCAAAGATTTCTTCGGCCGCAGCCAGCTCTCCCAGTTTATGGACCAGACCAATCCTCTGGCGGAACTGACGCATAAGCGCCGTCTCTCGGCCCTCGGGCCCGGCGGTCTTTCGCGCGAGCACGCGGGCTTCGAAGTCCGCGACGTGCACCCGTCGCATTACGGCCGTATCTGCCCGATTGAAACGCCGGAAGGCCCGAACATCGGTCTGATCGCGTCGCTGTCGACGTTTTCGCGCGTGAACGAAATCGGCTTTCTCGAAAGCCCGTACCGCAAGGTCGAAAAAGGCCGCGTGACCGACAAGATCGATTTCCTCACGGCCGACCTCGAAGACAAGTACGTCATTGCGCAGGCTAACGCGCCGCTGGATGCCAAGGGCAATTTCACCGCGGATGCCATTTCCTGCCGTATGCGCGGCGACTTCCCGAAGAAGAAGCCCGAAGAAATCGATTACATGGACGTTTCTCCGCGCCAGCTCGTCTCCGTTGCTGCCGCGCTGATCCCGTTCCTCGAACACGACGACGCCAACCGCGCGCTCATGGGTTCGAACATGCAGCGTCAGGCCGTTCCGCTTCTCATTACGGATTCGCCGCTCGTCGGCACCGGTATGGAAAAGCAGGTGGCCGTCGATTCCGGCGCCGCCATGACGTCGAAATCCCGCGGCACCGTGAAAGAAGTCTCGGGCGGCGAGATCGTCATTGATGATTTCGTTTACAAGCTCAAGAAGTTCGAACGTTCTAACGCCGGCACCTGCATCAACCAGCGCCCGCTCGTCAGCGTGGGCGACAAGGTGAAGCGCGGGGACGTGATCGCCGACGGCGCGGCCACTGAAAACGGCGAGCTCGCGCTCGGCCGCAACGTGCTGGTCGCCTTCATGCCGTGGCGCGGCTACAACTTCGAAGACGCGATCATCATCAATGAAAAGCTCTGCAAAGAAGACGTGTACACGTCGCTTCATATCGAAGAGTTCGAGATTGAAGCGCGTGACACGAAGCTCGGCAACGAGGAAATCACGCGCGACATCCCGAACGTCGGCGAAGATGCGCTGAAGGACCTCGACGAGGAAGGTATTGTCCGCGTCGGTGCGGAAGTCAAGCACGGCGACCTTCTGGCGGGCAAGATCAGCCCGAAGTCCGAGACGGAATTGTCTCCTGAAGAAAAACTCCTGCGCGCCATTTTCGGCGAAAAGGCCGGCGACGTGCGCGATGCCTCTCTTGTGGTGCCTCCGGGCGTCGAAGGCATTGTCGTCGACGTGAAGGTGTTCGCCCGCAAGGAATCCAAAGCGAAGAGCCGCGACGAGCGCCGCCAGGAAGGCAAGGAAATCGACGAAATTAAGACCCGCTATCAGGACAGGATTGACATCTTGAAGCGCGAGCGTCTCAACAAGATCTCCGGCATGATCATGGGCAAGTCCCTTTCCGAAGATCTGGTCGACGACATTCTCGGCGAAGTGCTTCTGAAATCCGGCCACACGATCACCAAGGCCGATATGAAGAAGCTCGAAAGCTGCGACTGGGAATCCATCCGGGTTGACGACGAACCGGAACTCGAAGAAAGCGTGCGCAAGATCGCGCGCGTGTGGGGCGACGAAATCGACGAGCTGATCGGCGAGCGCACCCGCGAAATCGACCGCATTAAAAAAGGCGACGAGCTTCCTCCGGGTGTGATCAAGAAGGTCGTGGTTTACGTCTGCTCGAAGAGAAAGATTTCCGTCGGTGACAAGATGGCCGGACGCCACGGTAACAAGGGTGTCATCGCCAAGATCCTTCCGGAAGAAGACATGCCGTATCTTCCGAACGGAACATCCGTGGAAATCATCCTGAATCCTCTCGGCGTGCCTTCGCGCATGAACGTGGGGCAGATTCTCGAAACGCACCTCGGCTGGGCCGCGAAGGCCCTCGGCGTGAAAGTCATGACGCCGGTCTTCAGCGGCTGCACCGAAGAAGAAATCCGCGGCATGCTGAAGGAAGCGAAGCTTCCCGAAGACGGCAAAACGGTCCTCTATGACGGCCGGACAGGCGAGCCTTTTGACGAGCGCGTGACGGTCGGCCAGATCTACATGTTGAAACTGGCCCACCTCGCCGACGACAAAATCCATGCCCGCTCAATCGGTCCTTACTCTCTTGTCACGCAGCAGCCCCTCGGCGGCAAAGCCCAGTTCGGCGGCCAGCGCTTCGGAGAGATGGAAGTGTGGGCGCTCGAGGCTTACGGAGCGGCTTATACCCTCCAGGAGCTTTTGACGGTGAAGTCCGACGACGTGGTCGGCCGCACCCGCGTGTACGAAGCCATCGTGAAAGGCGAGCCCGCGCTGCATGCCGGAACGCCTGAATCGTTCAACGTCTTGGTGAAAGAATTGCAGTCTCTTGCGCTGGACATCATCCCGGAAAAGAACCCGGGTGCGATGCCTCTCCCCGAGATCAAGAAGTCGGAAGAAGAAACCTCTGAAGCGCGCAAAGAGAAAGCGAAGGAGAAACTGAAGGTATGAGCCATCCCGACGTCAATACGTTCGACTCCGTTCTGATCCGCATCGCTTCTCCCGAAGTCATCCGCAGCTGGTCCCGCGGTGAAGTGAAGAAGCCGGAAACCATCAACTACCGTACGCTGAAGCCGGAAAAAGACGGCCTCTTCTGCGAAAAGATCTTTGGCCCCACGCGCGATTACGAATGCGCCTGCGGCAAGTACAAGAGGATCAAGCACAAGGGTATCGTCTGCGACCGCTGCGGCGTCGAAGTGACGCAGTCGAAGGTGCGCCGCGAGCGCATGGGCCACATCGAGCTCGTGACGCCTGTTTCGCACATCTGGTTCTTCAAGACCATGCCTTCGCGCATCGGCAACCTGCTCGACCTTTCGGTCCGTGCTCTCGAGAAGGTCCTTTATTATGAAGAGTTCATCGTCATCGACCCGAAGGAAACGCCGCTGAAGAAGCGCCAGCTCCTGACGGAAGAGGAATACGTGAAGGCGCAGGAACAGTACGGCGCCACGAGCTTCACGGCCGGCATGGGCGCGGACGCGATCCAGCAGCTCCTGAAGGAACTCGAACTCGAAAAGATCGCGCAGAAATTCCAGCGCCAGCTGAAGACCTCGAAGTCCAAACAGGCGCGCGCGCGCGCCGTCAAGATTCTCAAGATCGTCGACGCGTTCCGCAAGTCAGGCAACAATCCCGACTGGATGATCCTGGAATGCATTCCGGTCATTCCGCCCGACCTTCGTCCTCTCGTCGCGCTCGATGGCGGCCGTTTCGCCACCAGCGACCTGAACGACCTTTACCGCCGCGTCATCAACCGTAACAACCGCCTGAAGAAGCTCCTTGAGCTCAAGGCCCCGGACGTCATCATCCGCAACGAAAAGCGCATGCTCCAGGAAGCCGTGGACGCGCTCTTCGACAACGGACGTCACGGCCGCCCGGTGCTCGGCAGCGGCAACCGTCCTCTCAAGTCCCTCAGCGATATGCTGAAAGGCAAGCAGGGCCGTTTCCGCCAGAACCTTCTCGGTAAACGCGTCGACTACTCCGGCCGCTCGGTTATCGTCATCGGCCCGGAACTCAAAATTTATCAGTGCGGACTTCCGAAGAAGATGGCGCTCGAACTGTTCGAGCCGTTCATCATCCGGAAACTCAAGGAACGCGGCCATGTGCACACGATCCGTTCGGCCAAGAAGATGGTCGAGCGCGTGCGCCCCGAAGTGTGGGACATCCTGGAAGAAGTGATTCACGAGCACCCGGTGCTCCTGAACCGCGCTCCCACGCTGCACCGCCTCGGCATTCAGGCGTTCGAGCCGCTTCTTATCGAAGGTAAAGCCATCCGCATCCACCCGCTCGTCTGCGCGGCGTTCAACGCCGACTTCGACGGTGACCAGATGGCCGTCCACGTTCCGCTTTCCATGGAAGCCCAGATGGAAGCGCGCGTGCTCATGCTTTCGGCCAACAACATTTTTTCGCCTTCCAACGGCCAGCCTATTGCGACGCCTTCCCAGGACATCGTGCTTGGTATTTATTACCTCACGAAGATCCGCGAGACTGCGAAGGGGCATGGAACGTCTTTTGCGGACATGACCGAAGGTCTTTTCGCTTATCATGACGGGGAAGTGCACAAGCACGCGAAGGTGAAGCTGCGTCTTGAAAACGGCGAGACCGTGGAAACCACCGTGGGACGCATGATGTTCAATCTGGTCCTGCCCAAAGGTTTCCGCTACGTCAATGACATCATCAGCAAGTCGAAGATGTCCAAGATCATCGCGGAATGCTATCGCCGCTTCGGGCACAATGAAGTCATCCAGCTGCTGGACCGTCTTAAAGCGCTCGGCTTCGAAGAAGCTACCCGCTCCGGCGCTTCCATCGGCATCGACGACATTCAGATCCCGGACGAAAAGGAAAAGCTCCTGAACGAAGCCCGCGGTACCGTTGCTTCCATCGAAGCGCAATACCGCAACGGTCTCATTACCGACGGCGAACGTTACAACAAAGTGATCGACATCTGGACCCACACGACGGACCGTGTTTCGGACCGCATGTTCGAACAGCTTGACGCGTTCAACCCGGTGTTCATGATGGCCGACTCCGGCGCCCGCGGCTCGAAGCAGCAGATCCGCCAGCTGGCCGGTATGCGTGGTCTGATGGCCAAGCCCTCCGGTGAAATTATCGAAAGCCCGATTACCGCGAACTTCCGCGAAGGTCTGACCGTGCTCGAGTACTTCATCTCGACTCACGGCGCGCGCAAGGGTCTCGCGGATACGGCTCTTAAAACCGCCGACTCCGGTTATCTGACGCGCCGTCTCGTTGACGTCGCCCAGGACGTGATTATTACGGAAGACGATTGCGGCACGCTGAACGGCATCTTCCTCGAAGCCATTTACGAAGGTGAAGAAGAAATTGTAGGCCTCCGCGATCGTATCATTGGCCGCGTGGCGCTCGACAACATCGTGGACGTCGTCACCGACCAGCAGATCGTCAAGGTCGCCGAAATCATCGACGAAGAAACTGCGGACAAGTTGCTCGACGTCGGTATCGAAAAGATCCGCGTCCGTTCGGTCCTGACCTGCGAATCGAAGAAGGGCATCTGCGCCAAGTGCTATGGCCGCGACCTTTCGACGGGCCGCCTGGCCGAACTCGGATGCGCCGTCGGTATCGTGGCCGCGCAGTCGATCGGCGAGCCCGGCACGCAGCTGACCATGCGTACCTTCCACATCGGTGGTACGGCTTCCCGTATCGTCGAACAGTCTTACTTCCGCGCCCGCAACGACGGTTCGCTGAAGTACCACAACTTGAAAACGGTCGTCACGAAGACCAACGAAATCGTCGTGTTGAACCGTAACGGTCTTCTCACGATCCACGACGCGGTCGGCCGCGAACTGGAAAGCTACGTCATTCCGACCGGCGCCATCATTGCGCACAAGGACGGCGGTGCCGTGAAGAAGAACGAAATCTTCGTGAAATGGGACCCGTACACGGTTCCGATTCTGACCGAAGTTTCCGGCCGCGTGAAATACGAGGACCTGAAGCTGGGCGTCTCCATGACGGAAGAAATGGACTCGACCACCGGTCTTACCGAGCGCGTCATCATCGAGCACAAAGAAGAGCTGCACCCGCAGCTTCTTCTCGTCGGCCCGAACGAAGAGATTCTCGGCTTCTATCCGATTCCGACCGGCGCGCATATCGTCGTCAACGACGGCGAAGAAATCACGGCTGGTACGCTGCTCGCCAAGACGCCGCGCAAGATCGCGAAGACCCGCGACATCACCGGCGGTCTTCCGCGTGTCGCCGAGCTTTTCGAAGCGCGCAAGCCGAAGAACCCGGCGGTCATCTCCGAAATCGACGGCGTCGTCGAAATCGGCGACATCGTGAAGGGCCAGCGCAAGATCATCGTGAAGAGCGCCGCGGGCATGACCAAGGAATACCTCATCCCGCACGGCAAACACCTGAACGTCTACAAAGGCGACAAGGTGCAGGCCGGCGAACAGCTCGTCGACGGTCCCGTGGTCCCGCAGGACATCCTGCGCGTCTCCGGCGAAAAGAGCCTGCAGGAATATCTCGTCAACGAGGTGCAGGAAGTCTACCGTCTTCAGGGCGTCAAATTGAACGACAAGCACGTGGAAGTCATTGTGCGCCAGATGCTCCGCAAGGTGCGCATTGATGATTCGGGCGATACGGACTTCATCGTGGGTTCGCACATCGACCGCATCCGCTTCCGCGAAGAAAACGACAAGATGGAAAAGAAAGGCAAGGCGCCTGCCACGGCCACGCCGATCCTCCTGGGCATCACCAAGGCCTCGCTGACCACCGAGAGCTTCATCTCGGCCGCGAGCTTCCAGGAAACGACGCGCGTGCTTACCGAGGCGGCCTCCGCGGGCAAGAGGGATCCTCTTCTCGGCCTGAAGGAAAACGTGATCATGGGACATCTGATCCCGGCTGGAACCGGTTTTTCCGCGCATAAAGGCATCAAGCTCGTGAAAGACGTGAGCGATATCCTGCCTAATCCGGAAGCGCCGGCGCCCGAGGCTGAACCCGCCAAAAAAGAGCAGGAGAAAGAATAATGGCCCCGACGATTAATCAGCTTATCAGGACCGGACGCAGGAAGTTCAAGGCGAAGACCAAATCGCCGGCCCTGCAGGCTTGCCCCTTCCGCAAGGGCGTGTGCCTGGTTGTCCGTACGCAGACGCCGAAGAAGCCGAACTCGGCCCTTCGTAAGATTGCCCGCGTGCGGTTGACCAACGGCCAGGAAGTCACGGCGTACATCCCCGGGGTCGGCCATAACCTCCAGGAACACTCGATCGTTCTGGTGCGCGGCGGCCGCGTGAAAGACCTTCCCGGCGTCCGTTACCATATCGTCCGGGGCAAGCTGGACACCCAGGGCGTGGCTAATAGGAACCGTTCGCGGTCCAAATACGGCGCTAAAACTCCGAAAAAAGCAGCGCCCAAATAGAGGATATCCATGAGACGCAGAAGAGCACCTAAAAGACGTATTAATCCGGACCCGCTGTTTAATGACCTTGTTGTGGCGAAATTGATCAATATGGTTATGGAACGGGGTAAGAAGTCGACCGCCGAGCGTATTGTTTATGGGGCGCTGGAGCAGGTTAAGAAAAAAACCGGAAAAGAACCACTTGAAGTTTTCCGCCAAGCCGTAGATAATGTCCGACCCCTTCTTGAGACCAAATCCCGTCGAGTCGGTGGTGCGACGTATCAGGTTCCGATCAGTGTCCCGCCCGAAAGAGGCAGTTCACTCGCGATGCGCTGGATGAGAAATTACGCCCGTGAGCGCAAGGGTAAACCCATGCAGGACAAACTGGCGCAGGAAATCATCGACAGCTATAACCGCACGGGAACGTCGATGAAGAAAAAAGAAGACATGCACAAGATGGCGGAATCCAACAGGGCTTTCGCCCATTATCGCTGGTAAAAACGAGAATAAAATGGCCGAAGACACAAAAAAAATCAGCTATCCGCTCGACAAGATCCGCAACATCGGGATTGCCGCGCATATCGACGCCGGCAAGACGACGACCAGCGAGCGCATCCTTTATTATACCGGCCGTACGTACAAGATCGGCGAGGTGCATGAAGGCACCGCGGTCATGGACTGGATGGAGCAGGAGCAGGAACGCGGCATCACGATTACGTCCGCTGCCACGACGTGCTTCTGGAAAGACTGCCGCATCAACCTGATCGACACGCCGGGCCACGTGGACTTTACGATCGAAGTCGAACGTTCCATGCGCGTGCTTGACGGCTGCGTTGCTGTCTTCGGCGCGGTCGAAGGCGTCGAGCCTCAGTCCGAGACCGTATGGCGCCAGGCCGACCGTTACCGCGTCCCCAGAATCGCTTTCATTAATAAAATGGACCGCACGGGCGCGACTTTTTATCCAAACGTTCAGCAGATGAGAGATCAGTTGGGCGCCAATGTCGTTCCTATCCAGATTCCTATCGGCCAAGAAGATACGTTTAAGGGCATTATCGATCTTGTTGAGATGAAGGCCGCCATTTTCCATGATGAGACTCTCGGCGCGAAATTTGACGTCATTGATGTCCCGGCCGAATTTGTGGAAGAAGCCAAGAAGATGCGCGACCAGATGATCGAAAAGGTCTCCGAGCAGGATGAGGCCATGATGGAAAAGTATCTTGAGGGCAAGGAAATCACCAAAGAAGAAATTTACAGCGCTATCCGCCGCGCGACAATCGAATTGAAGATCACGCCGGTTATTTGCGGCTCTTCTCTCAAAAACAAAGGCGTCCAACAGCTTCTGGATTCCGTGGTTCTTTATCTTCCTTCTCCCAAAGACGTGGAAGCCATCAAGGGAACGAATCCTGACAGCGGCACCGAGATGGAATGCCATCCGGTAGAATCAGAACCTCTGGCTGGCCTGGCCTTCAAAATCGCCAGCGATAAGTTCGTCGGCAGCCTCACCTTCATTCGGATTTATTCAGGCGTGCTCGCTTCGGGTGCTTATCTTTATAATCCGCGCACCGGCCGGAAAGACCGTCTCGGCCGTCTGCTTCTGATGCATGCAAACAAACGTGAAGAAATTGAAAGCGCGGGCGCGGGCAACATCGTTGCCGCCGTCGGCCTTAAAGACGTGAAAACCGGCGATACGATTTGTGATGAAGCGCGGCCGATCGTGCTGGAAAGCATGTTCATTCCTGAGCCCGTGATCTGGATGGCGGTTGAGCCTAAGACAAAAGCGGACCGCGATAAGATGTCCGATGCCCTTCAGCGTCTCATGTCCGAAGACCCGACCTTTCGCGTGAAAACGGACCAGGAAACGCTCCAGACGCTGATCGGCGGCATGGGAGAACTTCACCTCGAAATTAAAGTCGATATCATGAAGCGTGAGTATGGAGTGCTAATCAATGTGGGTAAGCCCCAAGTCGCATATCGTGAAACAATCACGGCTCCCGCGGAAGCTGAAGGAAAATTCATCAAGCAAACCGGCGGCCGCGGTCAATACGGCCATTGTTATCTGAAGATCGAGCCTCTGCCCGCCGGGTCCGGCATCGTCTTTGAAAATGACGTTAAGGGCGGTGCGATTCCCCGTGAGTTCATTCCCGCGATCGAAGACGGCGTCAATGATGCATGTAACAATGGCGTGCTCGCCGGCTATCCGATCAATGACGTTAAAGCCATCGTTTATGACGGCAGCTTCCACGACGTCGACTCTTCAGAAATCGCTTTTAAGATGGCGGGCATTCTCGGCTTCAAGGAAGCCTTCCGCAAAGCCAAGCCGATTCTTCTGGAGCCGGTCATGAACGTTGAAGTCGTAGTTCCGGAAGAATACATGGGCGATATTATCGGTGATTTGAACTCCCGTCGCTGCGTCATTCAGGAAATGGGCAATCGCGGCCATTTGAAGAACGTGCGCGGACTTGTTCCGCTGTCGGAAATGTTCGGTTATGCCACCGCAGTGCGCTCGCTCTCTCAGGGCCGCGCGACCTATTCGATGGAGCCCCACAGTTATCAGGAAGTTCCGAGGAACCTGGCCGAAAAAATCATGGCCGAAGGTACATAAAAAGGACGAAAGCGGGATATGAGCAAAGAAAAGATTCGGATTAAATTAAGGGCGTACGACCACAGGATTCTTGATCAGTCCATTCAAGAGATCGTGGATACCGCAAAAAGAACGGGCGCCCGGGTGGTCGGTCCGATTCCTCTTCCGACGCACATCTGGAAGACGACGGTGCTCAAAGGCCCTACGATCGACAAGAAGGCGCGCAACCAGTTCGAAGTGCGCACGCACAAGCGTCTGATCGACCTCGAAGACCCGACTTCCCGCACGGTGGACGCGCTCATGAAGCTCGACCTTCCCGCGGGCGTTGACGTCGAAATCAAACTCTAAGGTGTTGAAATGTTAGGACTCTTGGCTAAAAAAGTTGGAATGACGCAGATTTTTAACGAAGAAGGCCTTCAGGTCGGCGTGACGGTGCTGGAAGTTGGCCCGTGTTTTGTGACCGATCTTCGCACGCCCGAGAAGCATGGGTATACCGCCGTCCAGATCGGTTTTTCCGCCGAACCGGAAAGAAAGCTGACGAAGGCCCAGCAGGGACACCTGAAAAAGGCCGGTCTCGCGGGGCTCAAATACGTGCGTGAAATCCGGACGGAAACGCTCGAAGGCCTCAGCGTCGGGCAGAAGCTTCTGGTGGACAATTTCGAAGAAGGCGAGTCGGTCGACGTTCAGGGCATTTCGATCGGTAAAGGATTCCAGGGCGTCGTGAAGCGCTGGCATTTCAAAGGCGCGCAGACCATGAGCCACGGCACGAAGATGGGCCGCGAACCGGGTTCTGTCGGTTCCCGCGCCGGCGGCGTCGGCTGCCGCAAGGAAACGCCTAAGGGCAAAAAACTTCCCGGCCGCATGGGCAATGAAGTGGTGACGGTCGCGAACCTGAAAATCCTGAAAGTCGATACGGAAAACAATTTGTTGGTGGTGCGCGGCGGAGTTCCGGGCCCTGAAGGTCAGTGCCTGGTGGTCCGTACCGCGTTGAAAAAAGGAGTGAAGAGGAACTGGAAAGTGTCTGCTCCTGCAGAGCAGGCGAAGGAAGCTCCCTCGAAGAAGTCCGCTAAGGAAGGCTCCGAAGCCCCGGGCGATAACTCCTAAAATCTTAAAAAGTTAATTTCATAAAGGAACTATGAAAGCGCCGCTTTATTCTGCAAATGGAAAACAAAAAGGTGAGATCGAGCTGAACGACTCCTTCTGGGCCGCGCGCGTGAACCCGCGCCTCCTGGAGCTCGTGACGAATGCGTATGCGAGAAGCCTGCGCCACGGCACGGTAAAGACCAAGACCCGCAAGGAAGTCCGCGGCGGCGGCAAGAAGCCCTGGAAACAGAAGGGCACGGGCCGCGCCCGCGCGTCGTCCATCCGTTCGCCTCTGTGGCGCGGCGGCGGTACGGTGTTCGGTCCGATTCCGAAGGATTACCGCGTGAGCCTTCCGGCCAGCATGCGCCGCAGCGCGCTGATTGCCGCGCTCAGCCAGAAGTTGAAGCAGGAGAGGGTTGTTTTCCTGGATGCTCTGGAGCTCAAGCAGCCCAAGACGAAGGACTTCATGGCCGTCGTGAACGCGCTCCCGCTCGACAAGCGCAAGACCCTTTGCGTGGTCAAGGACATCGCGGAAAACCTGAAGCGCGCTTCGGCCAACGCCGCGCATCTCGTGGAAATCCGCAAGGCGTCCGACATCAACGCGTATCATGTGATGCACCGCGAAAAACTTTTGATCTCCCAGGACGCGCTTTCCGTGATCGAAGAGCGTCTGGATCCGAACGCGGCTCCGAAGCCTCCCGCGGAAAAGAAGCCCAAGGCCGAGAAGGCCCCGAAGGCCGTCAAAATCGCGAAGCCCGCGAAGGCTGCGAAAACGTCCAAGGCTGCCAAGCCCGCGAAAAAGACAAAGAAGGAAGAATAAAATGAAGACGCACCTGTACGACGTGATCCGCGAGCCCGTGATCACCGAAAAAGTCGCGAAGGAAAGCGAAAAGTTTGGCAAGTATGCCTTTAAAGTGGATCCCAAGGCGAACAAGAAACAGATCAAGTCCGCCGTCGAGAAAATTTTTAATGTCCATGTCGTGAAAGTGAACACCCTGAATTACGACGGGAAATGGCGCCGTGTCCGGTTTCAGCCTGGCAAGACAGCCGCATGGAAAAAAGCGATCGTGACCCTGAAGAAGGGCGAAAAAATCGACATCACGACCTGATGTTGAATTAGGAGAAATAAGAATGCCGTTGATCAAATTCAAACCTACATCCGCTGGCAGAAGATTCGGCAACGTCGCCGATTTCGCGGAAATCACCACGGACAAGCCCTACAAGCCGCTTACGAAGTTCATGCGGAAGACGGGCGGACGGAACAATCACGGCCACGTGACCAGCCGCAGGATCGGCGGGGGACACAAGCAGAGGATCCGCCTCGTGGATTTCGCGCGCCTTCGTTTCAACGCGCCGGCCAAGGTGCTCACGGTTGAATATGATCCGAATCGCAGCGCCCGCATTTCGCTCGTGGAATACGAAGACGGGCAGAAGTCCTACATCCTGACGCCGGAAGGCCTTCAGGTCGGCCAGACCGTGACGAGCGGCGAAAACGTCGAAGTGAAAGTCGGCAACCATCTTCCGCTCAAGAACATTCCGGAAGGCACGCCGATTCACAACATTGAATTGCAGCCGGGGCTCGGCGGCAAACTCGTCCGCTCGGCGGGCGCGATGGCGCAGATCCTTTCCAAGGAAGAAGATTTCGCGCACGTGAAACTTCCCTCGAAGGAAGTCCGCATGATCCCGCTGAATGCTTATGCGACCGTGGGACAGTGCTCCAACATCGAGCACGAAAACCTGATGCTCGGCAAAGCGGGCCGCGCGCGCTGGCTCGGCAAGCGGCCGGTTTCCCGCGGCGTGGCGCGTAACCCTGTCGACCATCCGATGGGCGGCGGTGAAGGTAAATCCAAAGGCGGTAACCATCCGCAGAGCCCGACGGGACAGAAGGCCAAGGGCTTCAAGACCCGTAAATACAAAAAAGCCAGCACCAAATACATCGTGAAGGACCGTAGAAAATGAGTCGTTCAGCGAAAAAAGGCATTTACGTAGACGAAACGCTTTTGAAAAAGGTCCAGATCGCCGCGAAGACCAAAGATCGCCGGCCGATCAAGACGTGGGCGCGCCGTTCCTCGATCACCGCGGAATTTGTGGGCGTCACGCTGGCCGTGCATAACGGCAAGACGTTCACCAACGTGTTCATGACGGAAAACATGGTCGGGCACAAGGTTGGGGAATTTGTGCCGACCCGCACCTTCCGCAAGCACAGCGCGGCCCAGGACAAGCTCAAGGCCGTCGCCAAGGGCGCCAAGACCTAACAGGTAAATGAAAATGAAAAAAGAAACCTCGAAAGCCAAGAAAACCGAAAAGGTACAGGAAAAGCCGCAGACTCCGAAACAGCCGGTTGCGAAGCAGCCTGAGCCGCGCGCCGAGCGTCAATCCGCCAAGACGCTCATGCGCTTCCTGAGGATTTCGCCCCGCAAGGTGCGCCTCGTGATCGATGCCGTCCGCTTCAAGTCCGTGCAGGAAGCCGCGGTCATTCTCGCGAACATGAACAAGAAAGCGGCCCGCATGGCGGCCAAAGCTCTCAAGAGTGCGGTGGCCAATGCCAAGGTCCTCGGCATGGATGAGAACAGGCTTTATGTTTCCGATGTGCGCGCCAACGGCGGTCCGGTTTTCAAGCGTTTCATGTCGCGCTCCATGGGACGCGCCGACAGGCTCTTGAAGCGCACCACGCATTTGTCTCTGGCGGTTTCTGAGGGCCAGAAGATTTACAAGGATAAATTCCAGTCCGTTGCCGCGGCCGAGGCAGCCGAAGATAAGTCCGCGCCGAAGGCAAAGAAGTCCCGCGCCAAAAAAGCGGCGGCGGGAAAAAAATAGATCGAGGAGGATCTCTTGGGTCAGAAGTCACACCCGTACGGGTTAAGATTAGGATACATCAAGCCGTGGAGAGCGAAGTGGTTCGCCCGCAAAGGCCTTGACGTTCTTCTTCACGAAGACCTGAAGATCCGCGACTACATCAAGAAGAAGCTCGGCTTTGCCGGCATCGCCAACATCGAGATCGAGCGTTCGGCCAAGCGCATCCGGGTCCGTATTTTTACGGCACGTCCGGGCGTCATCATCGGCCGCCGCGGCCAGGAAATCGATAAGGTGAAGGAAGAGCTCGGCGCGCTGACCAAAAGCGAACTGTTTGTGGATATCAAGGAAATCAAGAATCCCCAGATCGACGCCCAGTTGATCGCCGAAAACATCGCGATGCAGCTCGAGAAGCGTGTGAATTTCCGCCGCGCCATGAAGAAGGCGATCCAGAGCGCGATGCAGCGCGATGCGAAGGGGATCAAGATCCTGTGCAAAGGCCGTCTCGGCGGCGCTGAAATCGCGCGCGACGAAAAATATCACGAGGGCAGCATCCCGCTCGGCACGTTCCGCGCGGACGTGGATTATGGTTTTCACGAAGCCTTCACGACCTACGGCACCATCGGATGCAAGGTGTGGGTCTATAAAGGCGACATTCTGGTGAAGAAAGAACAGGCGAGCGAAAGGCTCGAACGCGAGAAAAAGCAGGCGGAAAGATGGAAAGCAGAAGAGGCTGCCCAGCAGGCCTCCGCCGCTTCCGCCGAGGCGCAGCAGCCCGCCGCGCCTGAAGCCCCGAAAGGGACCGAGGAGAAATAGTCATGCCGATGATGCCCGCAAGAGTCAAGTTCAGGAAGCAGCAGCGCGGTTGGATGAAGGGAATCGCGACCCGCGGCAGCTCGCTCGCCTTTGGTGAGTTCGGTTTGAAAGCGCTTGACCGCGGCTATCTCACGGCCATTCAGATTGAAGCGGCCCGTGTCGCTTTGACCCGTCACGTGAAACGCGGCGGCAAGATCTGGCTTCGCTGCTTTCCGGACAAGGCTTATACAAAGAAGCCGGCCGAAGTCCGCATGGGTAAGGGTAAAGGCGCGCCTGAATATTACGTGGCCGTCGTTAAGCCGGGCAGGATTATTTTCGAGATGGGCGGTATTCCGGAATCGCTGGCGAAATCCGCCATGCGGCTGTGCGCCCACAAGATCCCGTTTCGCACTAAATTTGTCACGCGCGTGGGGCACTAATCATGTTGAAAGCCAGCGAACTTAGAAATCTCAGCGTCGAAGAATTGATCGAAAAGGCGGACAAGCTCAAGAAAGACTTGATGCAGTTCCGCTTCCAGGCCAAGACCGCGAAGCTCGAACAGCAGAACCTGCTTCGGGAGACCCGGCGCGACATCGCCCGGATTCTTACGGTTGTGAGCGAACTGAAAAACGAGAAAGAGGTTAAGGCGTGAGCACCAAGGCCCCGGTCCAAAAAGAAACCGAAGCGACGGTAGTGGCGAAGCCCAAGCGTTACCGCGAAGGCGTCGTGATTTCGGACAAGATGGAAAAGACGGTCATCGTGGAAGTGACACGTCTGACCCAGCACCCGCAGTTCAAGAAGGTCATCCGCCGCAAGATCAAGTACGCGGTGCATGACGAAAAGAATGCGGCGAAGACCGGCGACAAAGTCCGTATCCAGCAGACGCGCCCGCTTTCGAAGACCAAGCGCTGGACGCTCATCGAGGTACTCAGCAAATGATCCAGATCAGAAGTATTTTGGAAATCGCGGATAACAGCGGCGCTAAAAAAGCGGCCATGATCGGCGTGCTCGGCCGCCACGGCAAGCTTTCCGCCGAAGTCGGAGACATTATCACCGCCTCCGTGAAAGAAGCGCTTCCCCGTGCGGGCGTGAAAAAGGGCGAGGTCGTGAAGGCCGTCGTCGTGCGCACCCGCAGCCCGATCCTGCGCCAGGACGGTTCGTCGGTGAAGTTTTCGTCGAACGCCATCGTGCTCATCGACAATAGCAAAAACCCGCGCGGGACCCGCATCTTCGGCCCTGTGGCGCGTGAACTTCGCGACAAGCAGTTCATGAAAATCATTTCGCTGGCTCCGGAGGTTGTGTAGCCATGAAAATCAAGAAGGGTGACACCGTCATCATCACGACCGGTAAGGACCGCGGCAAAAAAGGCCGCGTCATGAGGATTTATCCGAAAGACAGCCAGGTCCTCGTGGAAAAGATCAACTACCGTACGGTGTTTCTGCGCCGCACCCAGGAAAATCCCAAAGGGGGAGTTTCCAAGGTTGAAGGCCGTATTCATATTTCGAACGTGAAGCTCGTGGATCCGAAAACGAACGAGCCGACGCGCGTGGGCTACTCGATCCTCGCCGACGGCACCAAATCGCGGATCAGCAAGTCTTCCGGAGAGCTCCTTTAAAGGAAAAGATCATGACGGATAAAACACAGCCTCGTTTACAGCAAAAATACCGTGACCAAATCGTCGACTCGATGATGTCGGAGTTCGGCTATAACAACGTGATGCAGGTACCGAAGCTCAAGAAAGTCGTCATCAACATGGGCGTGAAAGAAGGCGCGAGCGACGTGAAGGTGATCGAACACGTGGCGGAAGAGCTCAGCCGCATCGCCGGCCAGAAGCCCATCATGATCAAGTCGAAGAAGGCCATTTCGGCGTTCAAGCTCCGCGAAGGCGTTCCGATCGGCTTGAAGGTGACATTGCGCCGCCAGAGGATGTTCGAATTTATCGACCGCCTCTTTAACATCGCGATGCCGCGCATCCGCGACTTCCGCGGCTATTCGGACAAGAGCTTCGACGATTCCGGCAATTATTCACTCGGCATCCAGGAACAGATGATTTTCCCGGAGATCGAGTTCGACAAGATCAAAAAAGTTCAAGGCATGGACGTGACGTTCGTCACGAGCGCCAAAACTAAAAAAGAAGGCCGCAAGCTTCTCGAGCTTTTAGGCCTTCCTTTCGCGAAGAGCTAGGAAACCATGGCAAAAACGTGTCTGGTCGTAAAACAAAGAAGAGAACCTAAATTTCCGGTGAGGAAATATCATCGATGCCAGCGCTGCGGACGGCGCCGGGGTTACATCCGTAAGTATGCCCTGTGCCGTATCTGCTTCCGTGAACTCGCCGTCGTCGGGATTATTCCCGGCGTTGTTAAGTCGAGCTGGTAAGGAGAAACTATGCCGCGTACTGATTTTATTGGCGATTTTTTGACGATGGTCCGCAATGCTTCCCGTGCGCACAAGGATAAGGTGACCGTGCCTTCTTCCAAGATGACGCAGCGCATCGCGGAGCTCTTGAAGGAAGAAGGTTTCGTGGATCAGGTGAAGCCTTTTGCCGATGGCAAAAAGAATTTCATGAGGATTCAGCTGAAGTACATCCGCGGGAAAAAGTCTGCGATCCAGGGACTGAAGAGAATTTCCAAGCCCGGCCTGCGCCGTTACGTGGGCTGTGAGGAAATTCCCAAGATCCAGGGAGGCCTGGGCGTCGCAATCGTTTCGACGTCGAAGGGCATTATTACGGACCGCAAAGCGCGCCAGGACAAGCTGGGCGGCGAACTGCTTTGCACGGTGTGGTGAGGAAACCATGTCACGAATTGGAAGAAAACCTGTTGAAATTCCGAGCGGCGTAAAAGTCCAAGTGAGCGGCCAGAAGGTCCACGTGGAAGGCCCGAAGGGCAAGCTGGACCTCCTTGTTCATCCGCGCATGAAGCTTGATTCCAAGGAAAAAGAAATCAGCGTGAGCCGTCCGACGGATATCCGGACAGACCGCGCGCTTCATGGCCTGACCCGCAGCCTGATCCAGAACATGGTGGTCGGCGTGACCAAGGGCTACGTGAAGGAACTCGAAATCGTCGGCGTCGGCTTCAAGGCGGCGGTCAAGGGCAAGTTCCTCAACCTCGCTCTGGGCTTTTCGCACACGATCGACCACCCGATCCCGGACGGGATCACGGTGACTTGTCCGAACCCGACGCGCGTCGTGGTCACGGGATGCGACAAGAAAATGGTCGGTCAGGTGGCCGCGGACATCCGCCGCTACCACAAGCCGGAGCCTTATAAAGGAAAAGGCGTCATGTATGTCGGCGAACACATCCGCCGCAAACAAGGAAAGACGGTAGGCTAACCCATGAAGAGCAAAAATCATCGCCGCGAGAAGCGGCACGGGAAAATCAGGAAGAGGCTTTCGGGAACGCCGGAGCGTCCGCGTCTTTGCGTGCACCGTTCCTTGAAGAACATCTACGTCCAGGTCGTCGACGACATCGCAGCCAAGACGCTTTGCTCTTTTTCCACGCTCGACAAAGACTATGCGAAAGTGAAGCCCGCTAAAGGCAAGGTCCCGGCTTCGACGAAGCTTGGGGAATATTTTGCCGGACGCTTGAAAGAGCGCGGCATCACGAAGGTCGCCTTCGACCGCGGCGGCTATCTTTATCACGGACGCGTCAAGGCCCTGGCCGACGCCCTCAGGCAGGGAGGCATTGAATTCTAATGGCACCTAAAGGAGAACAGAACGTGGAAGAAGTGAAGCTCGGAGAGGGCGCGCAGGGCACTGAAGCCGCGGAGACCGTCGAGCGGAAGCCGGCGTCTCGTGGACACCAGCCACGGAGAGATTCGGCCCAGCCGGCCGGGCAGTTTGAAAAAATCATCCAGGTCAATCGCTGCGCGAAAGTCGTCAAAGGCGGCCGCCGCTTCAGCTTCAGCGCGCTCGTCGTGGTCGGTAACGGCAACGGTGAAGTCGGATATGCCCTCGGCAAGGCGAATGAAGTCGCGGACGCGATCCGCAAGGCGCTTACCGCGGCCCGCAAGACGAGCATCAAAATCAAGCTCCGCGGCACCACGATCCCGCACGAAGTGATCGGCCATTACGGCGCGGCCCGCGTGCTGCTCAAGCCCGCTGCTCCCGGCGCAGGCGTCATTGCCGGAGGCTCGGTCCGCGCGGTATGCGAATCCTGCGGCATCAAAGACATTCTCGCGAAGAACCTCGGCTGCGACAACGCCATCAATGTTTTGAAGGCGACGCTGAACGGCCTGCAGGCGCTCGTGGACTCGAAGGAACGGCTCGAAGAGTCGTCTCCTCAGGAAGAGGTCAAGTCATGAAGGCGAAGTTTCCTTACAGTAAGAAGGTCAAGCGCCGCGGATGCGGCATCGGCTCCGGGCACGGCAAAACGTCCTGCCGCGGACACAAGGGACAGCGCGCGCGCGCGGGCGCCACGCACCGCCCGAATTTCGAAGGCGGACAGAATCCTCTTTATCGCCGCCTCCCGAAGCGCGGCTTCAACCGCAGCGATCTCAAGGCGAAATACCGCGTGGTGAACGTCGGTCTTATCGCGGAACTGGGCGAAGCGGAAGTGACTCCCGAAGTTCTGATCAGCCGCGGCGTGATCAGCTCGGTGAAAGACGGGCTCAAGGTCCTCGGCGGCGGCGACGTGAAGAAAGCCGTTATCGTTAAGGCTCATTTTTTCAGTGAAGGCGCAAAAGAAAAACTCAGCAAGGCTGGCGGTCAGGCCATCGTCATCAACAAATAAGTTGAGTTAGGAACAAATGTTTCAAGCTTACGGAAATATTTTCAAAGTTCCTGAACTGCGCACGAAGGTTTTATTCACGCTCTTTATTATTTTTATTTACCGCATCGGCGCTCACATTCCGACTCCGGGCATTGACGGGACGGCACTTGCTCGATTTTTTGCCAGCGTTTCGAGAAGTTCCGGCGGACAGCTCTTTGGCATCATGGGACTTTTTTCGGGCGGCGCTCTCCAGAAGGCGACGATTTTCGCGCTGGGGATCATGCCGTACATTTCGTCGTCGATCATCCTGCAGCTTCTGACGGTAGTCATTCCGCAGCTTGAAAAGATGGCCAAGGAAGGCGAAGAAGGCCGGAAGCAGATCATTCAGATGACGCGCTACGGCACGATCATCCTGAGCATCATCCAGACCTTCTTCATTTCGCTGTGGCTGGAAAACCCGAACGCGTTCCAGGGTACGGTCATCGTGCCGAATCCCGGATGGGGATTCCGGCTCATGACGATCCTCACGCTCACGACGGGCTCGGCGTTCATCATGTGGCTGGGCGAACAGATCGACGAATACGGCATTGGCAACGGTATGTCGCTGGTCATCACCGCGGGCATCATCGACTCGATCCCGACGGCGCTGTGGCAGACCTACACGCTCCTTTCGCCGTTTGATCCGGCGCGGCAGCAGCTGCCCTGGTGGAAGTTCGGGCTCATGCTCGTGCTCTTTATCATCACCGTGGTCGGCGTCATCCTGATCATTCAGGGACAGAGAAAGATCCCGGTGCAGTACGCGAAGCAGATCCGGGGGCACCGGATGTACGGCGGGCAGAGCACCTACCTGCCGCTGAAGGTGAACCAGGCGGGCGTCATGCCGATCATCTTCGCCCAATCGGTGATCTTGTTTCCGGCGACGCTGGCCGGCTTTTTCCCGCATGCGGGCCCGCTTACGACGATGGCCCGGGGATTGCAGCACGGAACGATTACTTATTCGATCCTGTATGCGTTCATGATTTTCTTTTTTACGTTCTTTTATACGGCGATCACGTTCAATCCGATCGAGGTCAGCGAGAACCTCCAGAAGTTCGGTGGCTTTGTTCCAGGCATAAGGCCGGGAAAAAACACCTCGGAATACCTGGATTACGTGATGACGAGGATCGCCGCGAGCGGGGCCATTTTTCTGGCCGTGATTGCATTGTTTCCGGATTTTATGTCTTCGCCCAGGATTCTGAACATTCCGTTTCTCATCGCCAGCTTTTTCGGCGGCACGGGGCTCCTGATCATCGTAGGCGTGATTCTGGACACCGTGAAACAGATCGAATCCCAGCTGCTCATGCGTCACTACGAGGGATTCGTCAAAAAAGGAAAGTTGAAGGCCAGACGATGAGAGTGATCTTTTTGGGGCCCCCGGGCGCGGGCAAAGGAACGCATGCGAAAATGCTTGCCGGAAACTTCCACCTCGCGCATCTGGCCGCGGGCGATTGCCTCCGCCGCCATATTCGCGGCGAGACGAAGCTCGGCGCGAAGGCCAAAGACATCATCGCTAAAGGCGAGCTGGTTCCGGACGCGCTCGTGAACGAAATGATGGAAGAAGAAATCTGGCGTTCCCGAAGCATGTTCCGCGGATTTATTCTGGACGGTTATCCCAGAACGATCAAGCAGGGCGAGGCGCTGGACAAGTATTGCAAGAAGGAAAAGTTCTCGATCAATGGGGCCATTAATTTCAAGGCTACCGACGGCGTGATCGTAGAGCGCCTCGGCGGACGCCTCGCCTGTGTTCAGTGCGGTGCGAATTTTCACCTGAAAAACATTCAGCCTAAAAAAGACGGCGTCTGCGACAAATGCGGCGGCGAGTTGAAGCAGCGGGCGGACGACAAGCCCGAGACCGTAAAGCATCGTCTCGAGGTTTATCACAAGGAGTCGGAGCCGCTCATCGAGTATTACAAGAGCAAGAACATGCTGACCGAAGTGGACGGGGACCTGGCCTTGAATCCCCTTCAGGAAATTTTGACCAAGATCTTTGAAAGCTATAAGGCAAAATGATTTCGCTGAAATCCAAGCGGGAAATCGAGATCATGCGCGAGGCCGCGCAGATCTTGAAGCAGGTCTTTGTCAAAGTAAAGCCGGAAATAAGAGCGGGCATCACGACGCAGGAACTTGACCGCATCGCCGAGGACGTGATCCGCGGCATGGGCGGGGAGCCGGCCTTCAAAGGTTACCGCGGGTTTCCCGCGACCGCCTGCATCTCGGTGAACGAGGAAGTGGTCCACGGGATTCCGGGCCCCCGCAAGCTCGAAAAAGGCGACATCATCAGCGTGGATTGCGGCGTGGGGCTGAAAGGCTATTTCGTCGATGCCGCGCGGACCTGGCTCGTGGAAGGCGCAGACGCGGAAAAGCAGAAGCTGATCGATACGGCCCATGATTCTTTCGAGGCGGGACTCGCGCAGTACTCGCCGGGATGCCGCATCGGCGACATCTCGGAAGCGATCCAGAAATTGATCGAATCCCGGGGCTACGACGTGGTGCGGGATTTCGTCGGCCACGGCATCGGGCGCGCGATTCACGAAGAGCCGCAGGTGCCCAATTACGGAAAGGCCGGCCGCGGTCCCAAAATCGAAACGGGCCTTTGCCTCGCGATCGAGCCGATGGTGACCGAGGGCCATCACGCGGTGGCCGTTCTCGAGGACGGGTGGACCGTGATAACTCAGGACGGCAGCCTCTCGAGCCATTACGAAGACACGGTGGTTTTTACCGAAGAGGGCGTCGTCAATCTGACGGGGCCTGAAAGCAAGCAGTAGAGGCGGCGGATGTCAAAAGAAGATGCGATCGAAGTCGAGGGAGTCGTGGTCGAGCCGCTCCCGAACGCCATGTTTCGCGTCCAGCTTGAAAACGGGCACAAAGTGCTCGCGCACATTTCGGGAAAGATGAGGATGAATTACATCCGCATCCTCCCGGGCGACAAGGTGAAGCTTGAGCTTTCACCGTATGATTTGACGCGCGGCCGCATTACGTTTCGAATTAAATAAATCGAGGGTGTCATGAAAGTTCGCAGTTCGGTTCGCAGAATTTGTGAAAATTGCAAGATCGTTCGCCGCAAACGCACGGTCTACGTTATTTGTTCGAACCCCAAGCACAAACAGAGGCAGGGGTAAATTGACCGGCCGTTCAGGCCGCCAGAAGGAGTAAGTTATGCCGCGTATTTTGGGTGTGGACATTCCCCGTGAAAAAAATGTTTGGATCGCGTTGACCTATCTTTACGGGGTCGGCCGCACGAATTCCAAGGAAATCCTGAAGAAGGCGAAAGTGGATCCGATCAAGCGCGCCAAGGACCTCACGGAAGCCGAGATCTCCACCATCACGACGGTGATCCAGGAAAACGTGAAGATCGAGGGTGATCTGCGCCGTGAAGTGCAGCAGAACATCAAGCGTCTCATGGACATTCGCTGCTATCGCGGCATGCGCCACATCAAGGGCCTCCCTTGCCGTGGACAGAGGACCCATACCAACGCAAGAACGCGCAAGGGCCCGCGGCGCGTCGTCGGCGGAGTCAACAAGAAGCCGCCCGCGCCTAAATAAGGGATAAGAGGAAACCATGGCAAAAAAGAAAAAACTCAAGAGCGTCTCCCGGGCCCACGCCCACATCAACGCGAGCTTCAACAATACGGTGGTCACGATCACCGACCCGCAGGGCAATGCGATTTGCTGGGCCTCTTCGGGTTCCGCGGGCTTCAAGGGTTCTAAAAAGTCGACGCCTTTTGCCGCTCAGGTGGCTTCGGAACAGGCCGCGAAAAAGGCCGCCGAGTTCGGAGTTAAAGAAGTGGAAGTTTTTATTAAGGGACCCGGCGCGGGCCGGGAATCGGCGATTCGCGCTCTCCAGGCCGCCGGCCTTCAGGTGAGCGCCATTCATGACATCACGCCGATTCCGCACAACGGCTGCCGCCCCCCCAAACGGAGGAGAGTGTAATGGGAAGGTATACTGGACCCGCTGTCAGGCTTAGCCGCCGCGAGGGCGTTAACCTTTATTTGAAAGGCAGCCGCCGCTCCGACGACAAGATCGCCAAGCGCCTCGAGCTTCCTCCGGGCATGCACGGCGCGCGCCGCAAGAAATCTTCGGACTACGGCCTGCAGCTTCGCGAAAAGCAGAAGCTTAAGAGGATTTACGGCCTGCTCGAAAGGCAGTTCCGCGTTTTCTTCAACCGCGCGAACCGCAAGCAGGGCGTCACCGGCGAAAACCTGATCCAGCTTTTGGAAACGCGCCTGGACAACGTGGTCTACCGGCTTCTTTACGCGCAGACCCGCCGTGAATCCAGGCAGATGGTCAATCACGGCCACATTCAGGTGAACGGCAAGACCGTGACCATTCCCTCGTATTCCGTGAAAGTGGGCGACGTCATCACGCCCAAGAGCAAAGAAGCCACGATCGCGCGCGTGAAAGCCAGGATGGAAACGCTCGAGGATTTTCCGGTTTCGGACTGGCTTTCGCTTGACCGCAAATCGCTCGCCGGCACTGTGATGAGGCTGCCGACGAAAGCCGATGCCCAGCTTCCCGTGGAAGAATCGCTGATCGTCGAATTGTTCTCCAAGTAAGAAAGTTTTTTGTAAGAGTTTTATTTGAAGGCGCGATATCCGAGGCGTTTTCAAAATCAAGACAGGTTGGATGACCTGACCGTGACTGTTTCAGATTCTAAGGAGGAATGAAAAATGGGAATTCGCTGGAAAACCTTCGAAATGCCGAAAAGGCTCGAAGTTGAGAAACAGACCCTGACCCCGACTTACGGGAAATTCTTTGCAGAGCCTTTCGAGAGAGGATATGGAACGACGATCGGCAACGCGCTCCGCCGCGTCCTGATTTCGTCGATCGAAGGCGCTGCCGTTACGAACATCAAGGTCGAAGGCATGGCCCACGAATTTTCGGCCCTCGACGGCGTTCGTGAAGACGGTTCCCAGATCGTCCTCAATATTAAAAAGGTCGTCCTTCGCTATCACGGCAAGGGCCCGAAGACGCTCGTCATCGACGTCAAGAAAAACGGCCCTGTGCTTGCGAAAGACATCCAGACCGACGAGACCGTGGAAGTTGTGAATCCGGATATGGTCATCTGCACGCTGACCAAAGACCGTCAGTTCCGCATGGAGCTCGAAATCGGCCGCGGCCGCGGTTACGTTCCCGCGGAACGCAACAAGCCGGAAAACGCGTCCATCGGCACGATCCCGGTCGACTCGCTCTTTTCTCCGATCACGAAGGTGAACTTCATGGTCGAAGACACGCGCGTCGGTCAGATCACTGACTACGACCGCCTGATCCTCGAGATCTGGACCAACGGCGCTATGAACCCGGAGGAAGCGCTTCTTTACGCCTCCAACATCAACCAGCGCCACCTCGACATCTTCGTCAACTACGGGGAACTCCCGGAGGAAGAGGAAGAAGAGGAAGTGGTCGAAGACACCGCTTTCAAAGAACTGATTTCCAAGCCGATCAGCGAGCTGGAACTTTCGGTCCGCAGTGCGAACTGCCTGGAAGCCGCCAACATCAAGACGATCGGCGACCTGATCCAGAAGACCGAAGCTCAGATGCTCAAGTACAAGAACTTCGGCAAGAAGTCGCTTTCGGAAATTACGGCTATACTGACCGGCATGGGCCTCACGTTCGGCATGAACATCGAGGAACGCCTGAAGAAGGTCGCCGCGGAAAAGGCCAAAGTCTAAGAATTTACCTTAAGAAGAGGAAGCCATGCGCCATCGTAAACTCAGAAGAAAGCTCGGACGTAAGAACGAGCACCGGGTTGCCCTGCTGCGGAACCTGGTCCGGGCTCTCGTCGCCCACAAGAAAATCCATACCACGCTGATCAAGGCCAAAGAAGCGAGCGCTTTTTCGGATAACATGATCGAACTCGCCAAGCGGGGCGACCTGCACGCGCGGCGTCTTCTCGTGTCGCGTCTGCGCTGTGTGGAAACGACAGACCTTCTGATCAAGACGATTGCGCCGGCTTTCAAGGACCGCAAAGGCGGTTACACGCGCGTTCTGAAACTGGGCAACAGGCCCGGCGACGGCGCTCCCAAGGCGATCCTCGAATTTACAGTTCCTTTCGAAGTCCCCGTCAAGGAACCCAAGAAGAAAAAGCCCAAAAAGGAAGAACACCCGAAAGCGGCCGAAGCCGAAGCCCCTGCCAAGAAGGCCAAGGGCAAGGAAAAGGCCAAGCCCGAGCCGAAGTCCAAGGCCAAGGAACACGCCGAGGAAGCGAAGCCCGAGAAAAAGGGCGAGGCCGAGACGCCCGACAAGAAAGAGGGCGATAAGAAGGGCGGCTTTTTGGGCACGCTGCGCAAGTTCCTCAAGGGCGACGAATAACCGCGGTTTTCCGGACTAATTTCAACCACGACAAACGGAAAACAGGGAATTTTTCGTATGCTTCCCACGAAAAATTCTCATTCGAATCTAATTCCACTTTATGCTGAGTTCCGTCCCGACCATGGAATTGTCAAAGAAAGTTGCCTCTGCCGAAGCCTCGGTGACTTTGGCGATTGCCGCCAAGGCCGCGGAGCTTCAGAAAAAAGGCATCGACGTCATCTCCCTCAGCGCCGGCGAGCCGGATTTTGATACCCCGGCGTTTATTAAGCAGGCCGCGATCGACGCCCTGAACAAGGGCATCACCAAGTACACGCCCGCCACGGGAACGCTCGCAATCCGCGAAGCGGTTTGCCGCAAATTCAAACGCGACCAGAACCTTACATACCCGCCCGATCAGATCATCGTTTCCGGCGGAGCCAAGCATTCCATCTTCAATGTATTTTTCGCGCTCCTCAATGAGGGCGATGAAGTTCTCATTCCTGCGCCGTTCTGGCTGAGCTATCCGTCCATGGTCGAATACTGCGGCGGGGTTTCGATCATTGTCCCGACCGACGAGAGCACGGAGTTCAAGATCACTCCCGAGCATTTGAGAAAGTGCCTCACCCCAAAGACGAAAGTGTTCGTGCTCAACTCTCCGTCGAATCCGACGGGCGCCGTTTACACGCGCGCGGAGCTCGAAGCGCTCGTGAAAGTGCTGAAAGAATTTCCCCGCGTCGTGATCCTCTCCGACGAAATTTACGAAGCGCTCCTTTTCGACGGCCGCAAGCACGAGTCGATCGCGGCGCTCGATCCGGAAATGACGGCGCGCACCGTCATCGTGAACGGTCACAGCAAGGCCTACGCCATGACCGGCTGGAGGCTGGGTTATGCGGCCTGCCCCAACAAAGAGCTCGCAAAAGCGATTGCCGCGTTCCAGAGCCATTCGACGTCGAACCCGACGGCGTTCGCGCAGGCCGGCGGTGTCGTAGCTCTCGATCAGGGATGGGAAGAAGCCAAGAAAATGTGCGCGGTGTACGAAAAACGGCGCGGCATGTTTTACGATCTCATTGCCGCGGTGCCGCAGCTTGTGCCCTTCAAGCCGCAGGGCGCGTTTTATCTTTTCGTGAACGTGAAAAAGTCCGGCCTTTCTTCCTCGGCGCTCACGCAGAAGCTTCTGGAAGAAGCGCATGTCGCGGTCGTTCCCGGCGAACCTTTCGGCAGCGACGCGCACATCCGCATGAGCTTCGCGACTTCCGAAGCCAAACTCCAGGAAGCGGCCAAGCGCATCGCGGCCTGGTTCAAGAAGTAACCTTCCGTTCCCGCGAAATCATCCGTCCTTCTCCCTATGCTACAATAGCTCTCCGGAGGCCTGTGTTTCCATGGAGCTCGAGCGTTTGAAGGTAGGGCAGAACATCGCCTACGAACAGCTGGAAGAGGTCTTCTCCCGGCTTAATTACCAGAAAACCGACTTTGTGACCGAGCCCGCGCAGTACGCGCTGCGCGGCGCCACGGTCGACATCTATCCTCTGACTTACCGAGCGCCCGTGCGGCTCGAATTCCAGCTCGACCAGGTCGCCTCCATCCGCGACTTTTCTCCCGTGGACGGCAAGTCCATGGCGTCCTTCGAAGAAGTCTTCCTTATTCCGCTGAACGACCGCCAAAAAAACAAGATCTCGAAACTGCGCGAACGCTTTGCCTCGTTTGAAGCGCTGACCGAGACCAAGGACCTCGAGCGCGGTGATTACGTCGTCCATTTCACTTACGGCATCGGCAGGTTTCTCGGCACGAAAGTCATCCAGATCAAGGGCGTGCGGAAAAAGACGCTGGCCCTCGAATATGCGAACAAGGAAATCCTTTATGTCGACCCCGACGATCCGGTCGAGCGCTATATCGGCGGCGAGGGCACGGCACCGAGACTGACCAAGCTCAACACCAAGGAGTGGGAGCGTATCAAAGAGAAGACGCGCCTTGCGGTCAAGAACGTGGCGCATGACCTTCTCGAGCTGCAGGCGAAGCGCAGTTTTTTGAAAGGCTCGTCGTTTCCGCCGGACAATGCGTGGCAGAAAGAGTTCGAAGCGGAATTTCCTTTCGAAGAAACTCCGGACCAGCTGAAGGCCGCGGACGAAGTGAAGAAAGACATGGAAAGCCGGCAGCCCATGGACCGGCTCTTATGCGGCGACGTGGGCTACGGCAAGACTGAAGTCGCGATGCGGGCGGCGTTCAAAGCCGTGACGGGCGGGCGCCAGGCCGCCATCCTCGTGCCGACCACGGTGCTGGCGGAGCAGCATTACATCGTCCTGAAAAGGCGGGTGAAGAGTTTTCCCGTTTCCATCGGTGTGCTGTCGCGCTTCCAGTCGCGCAAGCAGCAGCTGGAAACCGTGGCCGCGGTCAAGGAAGGGAAGGTCGACATCGTGGTCGGGACGCATCGCCTGCTTTCGAAAGACGTGCAGTTCAAGGACCTGGGGCTTGTCATCATCGACGAAGAGCAGCGCTTCGGCGTGCGCCACAAAGAAAAATTGAAACAGCTCCGGCATCTTGTCGACGTGCTTTCGCTCACCGCGACGCCGATCCCCCGCACGCTCTACATGTCGCTCATGGGCGTGCGTGACATGTCGGTGATCAATACGCCGCCGAAGAACCGCCTGCCTATTGAGACCTATGTGCTCCAATATGATGAACGCAAGATTACCATGGCCGTCGAAAAGGAACTTGCGCGCGGCGGGCAGGTTTACTTCATCCACAACCGCGTGCAGTCGATCGAGAAAATCTCCGAGAACCTGCGCGAGATCATGCCTCACGTGCGGTTCTGCGTGGCACACGGCCAGATGCCGCCGCAGGAACTGGAAACGGTGATGCAGGAATTCATGGAAAGGCGCGCGGACTGCCTGATCAGCACGAACATCATCGAGTCCGGCATCGACATCCCGAACGTGAACACGATCATCGTCAACCGCGCGGATCAGTTCGGGCTCGCGGACCTTTACCAGCTGCGCGGAAGGGTGGGCCGCTTCCAGGAAAAGCGGCAGGCTTATGCGTATTTTTTTGTGCCCAAGAATTGGGTGCTCACCTCCGACGCGGAAAAACGGCTGGCCGCCATCGAGCGCTTCACGGACCTGGGGTCAGGATTCAAGATCGCGCTGGAAGACCTGGAGATTCGCGGCGCGGGAAATCTCCTGGGCCACGAGCAAAGCGGCTTCATCCATGCCGTGGGTTTTGACCTTTATTGCCGCATGCTCCGCAAGGCCATTGAAGATCAAAAGAAGCAGAAGTAAGCTCGCTCAGACCTCTCCAAGACCCCTGATTTGGCGGGCTTTCCGGCCTTGAAAAGCGTTCCTTCTTATGATATAAGAAGGCCTTATGAAATCCCGTCTTTTAGCCTTGGCACTGATCGCCTCCCAGCTTTTTTCTTCCGCGGCGTGGGCCCAAAGGGAACTCCTCGACAAGGTCGTGGCGGTCGTCAATGACGAGCCCATTACCCAGAGCGAGCTGGACCTTCTTTTGAGGCCGCTTTACGACGAATACCGGCAGGAATACAGCCAGGAAGAAGTGATGGCCAAGCTGAACGAAGCCCGTCAGAAACTGCTCAACCAGCTCATCGAAGACAAGCTCGTGGTCCAGGCGGCGGTAAAAGCAGGCGTGCAGGTCGATGCCGCGGAAGTCGACAAAGGCCTGGAAGAATTCAAAAAGCGTTTTCCCAGCCAGACCGCGATGGAAGACCTGCTTAAAGAGCAGGGCATCACGATGGGTGACCTTCGCAAGCGCCTGGAAAAGCAGGCCATGATGCGCGAAATGCACGACATGGAGATCCGCTCGAAAGTCGTGATCTCGCCCAAAGAAATCGAAGACTACTACTCGAAGAACGCGGCGAAGTTCGATAAGGAACCGCGCCTGAAGGTCCGCTCCATCACCATCAAGAAAAGCTACGAGTCCCGCGACAAAGGCCTGGCCGACGATGAGGCCCAGGGTAAGATCACGGACATCCGCAAAAAAATCCTTTCGGGGGAAGACTTCGGGGCCCTTGCCCAGCAGTTTTCCGAAGACGTGCAGGCGAAAAACGGCGGCCTGAGCGACTGGATCCCGCGCGGCGCCATGATTCCCGTCATCGACCAGGTGATTTTTTCGCTGAAGCTCGGAGAGATCTCCAACATTATCGAGACCCCGATGGGCTACCATCTCTTCCGGGTCGAAGAAAAAGAGCAGAGCGTCAAAAACACCCTGGAAAACGTCCGCGACGAAATTTACGGCGAGCTTTTCCGCGAGAAAAGCGAACTGCGTTTCAACGAGTGGATGCAGGAACTCAAGCGCGACGCCTACATCTCGATCCGTTAACCTTCCCGTTTTCTAACCCGAGTACTGCCCATGAAAAAGCCCGTCCTTGCTTTGACTTTGGGAGATCCCGGCGGCATCGGCCCGGAAGTCACGCTCAAGGCCCTCCGAAAGCTGGATTCCCGCACGGCGACCTATGTTTTGTTCGGCACCCGCGGGGCCCTGCTGCGTGCGGCGCGTTTCGCGCCCGGGCTTTCTTTCCGTGAAATTTATTCCGATTCATTCCGGAAAAAAACGGAGCATGAGGGCGAGCTTCTTTTTTACGATGTCGGTTCCGCGGCCGCGGCGCTTTTTTACGGCAAGAAGAAAACAGGTGAAGTTCCCGCTTTCAAAGTCGGCGGCGTCTCGCGCGCGAACGCATCGCTTGCCCTTGCGTCACTTTCCGAAGCCGCGCGCCTGGCCTGTGAGGGAAAAATCCATGCGATCGTGACGGCCCCGCTCAACAAGACCACCCAGCGGCTGCTGGATCCCGGATTCACGGGCCATACCGAATTCCTCGCGGAGAAAGCCAAAACAAAAAAGTTCGCCATGATGTTCGTCGGGCCGCGTCTGAAAGTCACGCTGGCCACGGTTCACGTCGCGCTGAAAAAAGTCTCGGCGCAGATCACGGCCGCGGGCGTTGTGGACAAAATCATGCTCACGCACGCTTTCCTGAAAAAGAATATGCGCCTGGCGAAACCCAGGCTCGCCGTCTGTGCTTTGAACCCGCACGGCGAGGAAACCGGCGACGAGGAAAACAGGACGATCGCGCCGGCCGTGAAAAAGGCAAGGCGGAGCGGTATCGACGTTTCCGGGCCGTTTTCCGCGGACCAGCTTTTTTACGAGGCCTACGAGGGCCGCTACGACGCGCTCATCAGCATGTATCATGACCAGGCCCTCGCGCCGTTCAAGATGGTCCATTTCAACGACGGCGTGAACGTGACGCTCGGGCTTCCGTTCGTGAGGACCTCGCCCGACCACGGCACCGCTTTCGACATCGCCTGGAAAGGGAAGGCGGACGCGTCTTCGATGACGGCCTCGATCGATCTCGCGCGCCGGCTGGCAAGCGTTTAATCCCTGAGGATACGATGAGAACCCAAATCGATCTTTTGAAGGAATACGGGATCGCCATCCGCGGCAATCTGGGGCAGCATCTTCTGATCGACCCGAACCTTCAAAGGAAAACCGTGGAGCTGCTCAACCCGGTGAAAGGCGAGAGTGTCTTCGAGATCGGGCCGGGGCTCGGCGCGCTGACCGGGCAAATGCTGGCGCGCGGGATGCGCGTGACGGCCGTCGAAAAGGACGCGCGCTTCGTCGAAGTCTTGAAAGAGGTTTTCGCCGCCGAAATCGAGGATGGGAGGCTGGAGATCCATCATGACGACGCGCTGGAAGCCGATTTCGAGAAAATCCTCGGGCGGAAGCCGTGTAAAATCCTCAGCAACCTTCCTTATTACATCACGGCGCCGCTTCTTTTTAAAATCTGCGAAAACCGGAAACTGTTCACGCGGGGCGTGTTTACCATGCAGCTCGAGGTGGCGGACCGGATTTTCGCCGGGCCGGGCAGCAAGGATTACGGCCGCCTCAGCCTGATGATGCGTCTTTTCGCGGACGTGGCCCCCGGCTTCGACGTTTCGCCCCGGTGTTTCACGCCGCCGCCGCAGGTGAAGTCGAGCGTTGTGGTCTTCGATTTTCATCAGCGGGACGATTTTGACGGTCTGACGGCGGAAGAGGTGTCGGAATTCATCAAGGCCGCTTTCAGCCATCGACGCAAGAAACTGATCTCGGTCCTGGCGCAATCGACGCTCGGTAAAACCAAAGAAGAATGGGCCGCGGCTTTCGAGAAACTCGGGATCGATCCGGGCGTGCGTTCCGAACAGCTGCTGCTGAAAGATTTTCTCGCGCTTGCCGCGCAAGTTAAAGCCCCCAAAGACGGCCGGAGGCTTGATTGACAGGGTTTGTCGGGGCGTGCTAACATCAGCCTCCTGCGCGGCCTGAGAGGCCGCGAAACAAAGGAAAAGACATGAGCTTTCAAATCGACAAAGTGGCGGAACTGGCGCGGATCAAATTAAAGCCAGCCGAAAAAGCGAAGCTCGAGGAGGACTTGAAGTCCATCCTCGCCTACGTGGAGCAGCTCCGCCAGGTGGACACGAAGAATGTCGCCGAAACCAGCCACGTGCTGGACCTGACCAACGTTTTTCGCAAGGATGAAGTCAAGCCCTCGGAAGTCCGCGACAGCGTCCTCGAGAGCGCTCCCGCCCGCCAGGGAAAATTTTTCAAAGTCCCCAAAGTCGTCGAACGCTGATCCCCATGCACCAGCTCACTTTAAAACAAGCCCTCGAGGAAGTCCGAAAAGACGGCGGCTCCGCGCTGATCAAAGCGCTGAGCGCGCGGGTGTCTTCGCTCAATCCCAAGCTGAATGCTTTTCTGCGTTTTGATCCGGCAGTGTCGGTTGTGCGCGGGGAAGGCAAAGGGCCGCTGCAGGGGCTGCCTATTTCCATCAAGGACAATATCTGCATCCAGGGATTGGAAACGACCTGCGCCTCAAAAATTTTGAAAGGCCACCGGCCTCCTTACAACGCAACGGCCGTGGAGCGCCTGAAAAATGCGGGCGCCGTGATTTTCGGCCAGTGCAATATGGATGAATTCGCGTTCGGTTCTTCGTGCGAGACTTCCGCCTACGGTGTTTGCCGCAATCCCTGGGACACGGAACGCGTTCCGGGCGGTTCGAGCGGCGGTTCTGCGGCGGCGGTGGCCTCGGACATGACGCTCGCCGCGCTGGGTTCGGATACGGGCGGCTCCATCCGTCAGCCCGCGGCATTTTGCGGCGTGGTCGGCCTCAAGCCGACTTATGGCCGCGTGTCGCGTTATGGCCTCATCGCTTTCGGTTCGAGCTTCGACCAGATTGGCCCCATCACAAAAACCGTGGAAGATGCCGCGCTTCTCATGAACGTGCTCGCGGGCCACGACGAAAAAGATTCCACGGCGTCTTCGGAGCCGGTGCCCGATTACACCAAGTCGCTTGTCCGCGACGTGAAAGGCCTGCGCATCGGGCTGCCCCAGGAATATTTTGTGGAAGGCATGGACCCCGAAGTCGAAAAGAGCGTGCGCCAGGCCGCGGAAGTTTTCAAGAAGCTGGGCGCGGAAATCAAAAGCGTGAGCCTGCCTAACACGTCGCAGGCGGTCGCGGTTTATTATATTGTGGCTGTTGCCGAGGCCAGCTCCAATCTCGGGCGTTTTGACGGCGTGCGCTTTGGCATCCGCGCTTCGGAACAGTCGCTCAAAGACCTTTATTTCGAAACGCGCGACGAGGGCTTCGGAGCCGAAGCCAAACGCCGCATCCTTCTCGGGACTTTCGTGTTGTCCGCGGGCTATTACGACGCGTATTACCGCCAGGGCCAGAAAGTCCGCACGCTGATTCGCGACGACTTCAGCCGCGCGTTCAAAGACGTCGACGTGATTCTCAGCGCCACGGCGCCGACGCCGCCGTTTAAGATCGGCGAAAAATTGTCGGACCCGCTGGCCATGTACCTTTCCGATATTTTGACGATTCCCGCGAACCTGGCCGGCGTTCCGGCCATGTCGCTGCCCTGCGGCTTCACGTCTTCCGGCCTTCCGGTGGGCATGCAGCTGATGGCGCGTCCTTTCGACGAGCCTGCGCTTTTCCGCGCGGCTTACGCGTTCGAACAGGAAACCCAGGTTTACAAAAAGAAGCCCAAACTCTGAGATCCTTATGCCGCTTGATGATTACGAACCGGTGATCGGCCTTGAAGTGCACACGCAGCTCGACACGAAGTCGAAGATTTTCTGCTCGTGCTCGACGCGTTTCGGCTGCGAGCCGAACCAGAACACCTGCCCGACCTGCATGGGCATGCCCGGATCGCTGCCCGTTCTGAACGAAGAAGCGCTCCGCCTCGGCATCAAGGTCGGCCTCGCGCTCAACTGCAAGATTTCCGAGCGGCTCAAATTCGACCGTAAAAATTATTTCTATCCCGATCTTCCCAAGGCGTATCAGATTTCGCAGTTCGACATGCCCGTCAACGGCCCGGGCTGGCTCATGATCGAGCTGAAAGGCGCGGACGGCGGGCTGGTTGAACGCAAGATCCGCGTGCACCGTGCGCATCTGGAAGAGGACGCGGGCAAACTGCTGCATGAAGGCATCGAAGGCGCGAGCCTTGTGGATTTCAACCGCGCGGGCGTGCCGCTCTTGGAAATCGTTTCCGAGCCGGACCTTCGTTCGCCGGAAGAAGCGTATGCCTATCTCACCGCGCTTAAAGCCATTCTCCAGTACCTTGAAGTCAGCGACTGCAACATGGAAGAGGGAAGCCTGCGCTGTGACGCGAACGTTTCCATCCGTAAAAAAGGCGAAACGAAACTCGGCACCAAGGCCGAGGTGAAGAACCTCAATTCGTTCAAGGCCGTCCAAAAGGCGATTCAGTACGAAATCGAGCGCCAGGCCGCGATGCTCGATAACGGCGAGCGGGTCGTACAGGAAACCCGGCTTTGGAACGACGACAAAGGCCAGACTTTTTTGATGCGGTCCAAGGAAGAGGCGCATGATTACCGATATTTTCCCGAGCCGGATCTCGTCCCGTTCACGCTTTCTGCTGAGACGGTCGAGGCGATCCGCAAAACGCTTCCGGAGCTTCCGGCGGCGCGCGCCGCGCGGCTTGCGAAAAATTATGGGCTGTCGGCCTATGATGCCGCGGTGCTGGTGCAGGAAAAACCGCTGGCGAATTATTTCGAGGATTGCCTGAAATCCAAGGCCAATCCCAAAATGGTCAGCAACTGGATCCAGTCGGAACTGCTGGCACTGCTCAATCTCAACAAGCTGACGATCGAAAATTCGCCGGTCAAAGCGGAAGCGCTGGCCGGCCTCATCGCGCTCATCGAAAACAACACGATCAACGGCAAGATCGCCAAAGACGTGCTGCCGCTCATGTTCGAGACCGGCAAGCCCGCCGGGGAAATCGTGAAGGAAAAAGGCTGGGTGCAGGTGACGGACACCAAGTTCATCGAAGAGATCGCCGACGGCGTCATCGAGGCCAATCCCAAATCAGTGACTGATTTCCGCGCGGGGAAAAACCAGGCGCTCGGATTCCTGGTGGGCCAGGTCATGAAAGCTTCCCAGGGCAAGGCCAATCCCAAGCTGGCCAACGAAATCCTGGTCAAAAAACTGCAGCCGCAATAATGATCACGCTCGGCATCGAAACTTCCTGCGACGAAACGTCCGTGGCCGTTCTGGAAGGCAAGCACGGCATCCGCTCCAACGTGGTATCCTCCAGCCTTTTCCGCCATCAGCCCTTCGGCGGCGTGGTTCCCGAAATCGCGTGCCGGCACAGCCTTGAGCAAATCGACTTTGTGCTCGAGCAGGCGCTGAAGCAGGCCAATGCAAAAATCCAAGACGTGGATCTCATCGCGGTGACGCAGGGGCCCGGGCTCATCGGGTCCTTGTTCGTGGGCGTATGCTTCGCCAAGGCGCTGAGCTTTCACCTCAAGAAGCCGCTCGTCGGCGTCAATCACCTGGAAGCGCACCTCACCGCCAATTTCATCGGGCACGAAGCGCCGGAACGTTATCTCGGGCTGCTCGTGTCGGGCGGGCATACCAGCATTTCCTATCATGAAGGCGCGCAGATGAAGATTATCGGCGAGACTGTGGATGATGCGTGCGGCGAGGCTTACGACAAAGTCGCGAAGATCCTGGGTCTTGGGTTTCCGGGCGGCCCCATCATCGACAAGCTCGCGGCCCAGGGCAATGAAAAGGCGTATAAGTTCACAAGGCCGAAACAAGAAAATTCCTATGACTTCAGTTTCAGCGGCGTAAAGACGGCCGTGCTTTACCTGACGCGCAGGCAAAAGAGCATGACGGATGAATTCAAGCGTGACGTGGCCGCGAGCTTCCAGCGCGCCGCCGTCAGCTGGCTGGTTGAGAAATCGATCGCGGCGGCCGAAGATATGAGAGTCTCGGACATCGTCGTGGGCGGGGGCGTGAGCGCCAATTCCCGTCTGAGAAAAGATCTCCAGGAAGCTGCGGGCCGGGAAGGCATTCGCACCTGGTTTCCGCCGCTCGCGCTGACGGGCGACAACGCGGCCATGATTGCGCGGCAGGGCCTCGACCTTTATGAAAAGGGCGTGCGGGACACGATCCGCCTGAATGCGGATCCCAACCTCAGAGTTAAAGGGAGGAAAGCTTCATGACTCACAATCTCGACGTCGTCATCCGCCTTGCGGCGGCCACGATTTTGGGCGCGCTTATCGGGCTCGAACGCGAAAGGCACGGCAAGGAAGCAGGTTTCCGCACTTACACCATCGTTTGTTTGGGGTCTGCTCTTGTCATGCTGGTGTCGACGCACATCGCCGAACTTTATAAGGACACGGATGCTTCCCGCATTTCCGCCCAAGTTGTCAGCGGTATCGGCTTTTTGGGCGCCGGCGCGATTATCCGCAACCCCGCGGGAGTCAAAGGCATTACGACAGCCGCGGGCATCTGGATTGCGGCCGGTATCGGACTGGCATGCGGCCTTGGAGATTTTTTCGAAGCCACGGTTTCAACGCTTCTTGTGCTCGTTATTCTCATGATTTTCTCGCGCGTGGATCGCTGGTTCGAACAAAGAAAGGCCAGCGGCGGCTCCCAAGGCGGATAGCCGCGGTTGACACCCCCCAGCCAAACCGTTAGAATCCCCCTTCCTATGAATAAACTCAAAATCGCTTTGCCCAAAGGAAGCCTCGAAGAGGCCACTTACCGCCTGTTCACTAAGGCCGGTTTCAAGGTCTCCGTGGGCTCCCGCTCCTATTTCCCCTCCGTCAATGATCCGGAACTGGAAGTCATCCTTTTCCGCCCGCAGGAGATGCCGCGTTATATCGAAGACGGCGTCGTCGATTGCGGCCTCACGGGCCATGACTGGATCTGCGAGAACAAGGCCAAAGTGACCGAGCTTTGCGAGCTGCAGTACTCGAAGCGCACGAAGAACCCCGTCCGTTGGGTGCTTTGCGTGCACAACGATTCTCCCTTCAAGAAGGTGCAGGACCTTGAAGGAAAGAAGATCGCCACCGAGCTGGTGGAAGTCACGAAGGAGTACCTGAAAAAGAACAAGGTCAACGCCGAAGTGGAATTTTCCTGGGGCGCCACGGAAGTGAAGCCGCCGCGCCTTGCCGACGCCATCGTCGAAGCCACGGAAACCGGCTCGAGCCTGCGCGCCAATAATCTCCGCATCATCGAGACGCTTTTGACCTCGGTGCCCAAGTTTATCGCCAATAAAGACAGCTATAAGGACGAATGGAAAAAGCGCAAGATGGACAACATCGTGCTGCTGCTCGAAGGCGCGATCCGCGCTGAGGACAAAGTCGGCCTCAAGATGAACGTGGAAAAGAAAAATCTGCCGGCCGTCCTGAAAATCCTTCCCGCGCTGAAAAATCCGACCGTGTCTTCGCTTTCCAGCGAAGGCTGGTACGACGTGGATACGATCATCGACGAATCGGTCGTGCGCGAGCTCATTCCCGAACTCAAGAAGAACGGCGCGTCCGGAATTATCGAATACCCGCTGAACAAAGTCATTCCGTAAGATCAACCCAACAAGAAGGAGAAAAGCTTCGATGCCTTGGGCTCATAAACAGCGCAAAAAGAAAATGAACAAGCACAAGCGCAAAAAAAAGCTCCGGAAACACCGCCACAAGAAGAAGTCCTGGTCCTAAGCCGCGGTTTTTCCGCTCTTTCGTACTGAAGAGACGTCCTCTCTTCGGGAATCCTCTTCCCGGCCCTCCTCCGGAGGGCCGGGTTTTCTCTTCCATGAACACTCTAACCGTTTCAAGTCCGGCCAAGCTCAATCTCCATTTGCGCGTCACGCGCAAGCGGCCCGACGGCTATCACGAGCTCGTCACGCTTTTCCACCGCATTTCGCTGAAAGACACGATCACGCTCAAAAAAATCCCGCGAGGCATTGTTCTGACCTGCGATTATCCGGGGCTTCCCACGGACGAACGCAACATCGTGGTCCGCGCCTACGGCTTGCTGCAAGCGCGATTTCCCAGGCTGGGCGGGGTGCGTGTCCGGCTGCAAAAAAAGATCCCGGTCGGCGCCGGCCTTGGCGGGGGATCGAGCAATGCCGCCTTTTTTCTCCTGGGGATGAACCGGCTTTACCGGCTGGGGCTTTCCCGGAAGGCCCTGGTAGCCATGGGGAAGAAGCTGGGAGCAGATGTTCCGTTCTTTCTTTATGAGACGAATCAGGCACTCGCGGTGGGACGCGGCGACAGAATCTATCCCCGGCCCGCAAGGTGCCGCCAAGGTTTTCTCTTACTCCTTTCAGAGAAATCACTTAGCACAAAAGATGTCTTCCGGTCAAGACACCTCAAGCCCGGGGCGGTTTCCTTGACAAAAGCAACCGGCGAGGTTAGAATGCTCTGCCATTTTTCCGGCCTGCAAAAGTATCAGGAAATAGCGGCGTTGATCCGTAATGATTTGGAACCGCCTGCTTTTTCTTTAAGGCCCTCGATTTCAAAGCAGATACAAAAACTGACAAGGGCGGGGTATCCCTTGGTCAGGATGTCCGGAAGCGGGCCAACGGTCTTTATCATGTTTTCTCATGAGCAAGAGATCAAGCGTCATCGGACGCTTGTGCGCCAGCTTTTTCCCGCCGTGCGGCTGGAAAAAGTGTTCACGTTCTAAACCCCGAGAGGGTGAGCGAGGTGCTGCATGAAGATCACAGAGGTCCGGGTTTTCCCCCGGAAAGATGGCGACAAGAAACTCAAGGCATTCGTTACGATTACCTTGGATGAGTGTTTCGTCATCCGCGATCTGAAGGTGATCGAAGGCAGCAAAGGCCTGTTCGTGGCCATGCCCTCGCGGAAAGTTGAAAAGCGGGGCGATGGCGAGCTGGGTGATTTCGGCAGGGTGGATCATCGGGATATTGCCCATCCCATTACGTCGGAGTGCCGGGAATATATCCAGAAAAGCGTGCTCGACGCCTATTATTCTCTTCAAGGCACCTCGGAAGAGGCGGCCGCGCGGAGATAAGAGCCGGGATTGCCAGCGGATTTGTGATCCGGCCCAATAAGGCTCTCGCGGAGAAACCGGTTTTTTTTCTGTTGGAACTCGGGCCAAGATAAAAAAGTCGATTGCCCGGTGGTGAAATGGTATCACACTGCCCTTTGGAGGCATGATTCCTGGTTCGAGTCCAGGCCGGGCAGTGTTTGAGAGTGCGCAAGGTTCCATAGGACTTGTGACGCAGTAAATAAGCAGAGCACAGGGACAGGCTGGACGGGCGCCGTTCTTGATTGACCTGAATGGAATTTAAACGGAGTTGTGAATACTTATGACCAACATTTCAGAGCGGTGTTCCTTTTGCGGGCGTGACAAGCGTAAGGATGTGCGGAAAATTTTTTCCGGACCCGGCGTTTACATTTGCGACATCTGCATCAAGATTTGTAATGACATCCTCCTCAAGGACCAGGCCCGCACCGTCAAGCCTTACGAGGGCATCGCCCGCCTCGCGGTTTCCAAGCCCCGCGAGATCAAGGCCAAGCTGGATGAGCACATCATCGGCCAGGAAAAGGCCAAGAAGCAGATATCCGTCAGCGTTCACAATCACTATAAGCGTATCAAGAGCGCGGCGCAGTCCGAAGACAACATTGAGCTGGAAAAGAGCAACATCCTGCTCATCGGGCCCACGGGCTCCGGCAAAACGCTTTTCGCGCGCACGCTCGCGAAGCTGCTCGACGTGCCTCTGGCCATCGCGGACGCGACCACGCTGACCGAAGCCGGCTACGTCGGCGAAGACGTGGAAAACGTCCTGCTTCGTCTTTTGCAGGCCGCGAACTTTGACGTGAAGCGCGCTGAGCTCGGTATCGTCTACATCGACGAAATCGACAAGATCGCCCGCACCTCCGAAAACGTCTCCATCACGCGCGACGTTTCCGGTGAAGGCGTGCAGCAGGCGCTGCTCAAAATTCTGGAAGGGACCATTGCCAACGTGCCTCCGCAGGGCGGCCGCAAGCATCCCCAGCAGGAATACATCCAGATCAACACGCGCAACATCCTGTTCATCTGCGGCGGGACCTTCGCGCACCTGGATCAGCTCATCAGCAAACGTGTTTCCAAGAAATCGCTGGGCTTCGGCGCGCACCGCAATGCGGCCGAGAAGGAAATGAGCCTGGGAGAATTGCTCGATCTCGTCGAGACCGAAGACCTGTTGAAGTTCGGGTTTATTCCCGAGTTCATCGGCCGCTTTGCCGTGCTTTCGACCCTTCATGGATTGAATGAAGGCGACCTCGTGCGCGTCTTAACGGAACCCAAGAACGCGCTCGTCAAACAGTACGAGAAGCTTTTCAAGATGGAAAACGTGGACCTGAAGTTCACGCCGGATGCGCTGGAAGAAGTGGCCAAGAAGGCCCTCCGCAAGGGCACCGGCGCGCGGGCGCTGCGTTCCATTCTCGAGACGGTCATGATGGACGTCATGTACGACATCCCGTCGGAATCGGGGATCACCGAGTGCCTGATCAACCGCAGGGTGATTGAGGGAAAAGAAAAGCCTTCCCTGATCCGTCCCGACGAATGGGCGCGTTCCGCCTGAGCATCTATAAGGAAGCGCCCATGAAAATGAAAAATTCAACAAAAGAAGCGTTGGCGGCATATGGCTTTTTGATGCCGAATCTGCTGGGTTTTCTGATCTTCACCTCGATCCCGGTCGGCGCCTCGCTTTTCCTCAGCTTCGTGAAGTGGGACCTGCTTTCGCCGCCGCGTTTTGTCGGCCTCACAAACTTCGTCGAGCTTTTTCAGGACCCTTTTTTCTGGAAATACTGCTGGAACACGGTGTACCTCATGGCCGCGATTCCGCTGGGCATGGCGGGCTCGCTGATCCTCGCGCTGGGCATGAACCAGAAGCTGAAAGGGATCGTCGTTTTCCGGACGGTCTACTTTCTGCCGACGCTTTGCGCGGGTGTCGCCATCTACATGCTGTGGCGGCTGATCTACAATCCCGAGTTCGGCGTGCTCAATTCGATCATCGCCAAAACCGGGCAGATCCTCGGCGTGCCGCTGAAAGGCCCGTATTGGCTGACCGACGAGGCGTGGGCGAAACCCGCGCTCATCATCATGAGCGTCTGGCAGACGGTGGGCGGCTACAACATGATCCTGTATCTCGCCGCCTTGCAGGGCGTGCCGCGCGATCTTTACGACGCGGCGGAAGTGGACGGCGCGAACTCGTGGCAGAAATTCTGGGCCGTGACCTGGCCGCAGATTTCCCCGACCACGTTTTTCATCGCGATCATGAGCGTGATCGGCGGGTTCCAGGCGGGTTTTGATCCGGCTTACATCATGACGGGCGGCGGCCCGAACGGGTCGACGACCACGATCATTTATTACATTTACAACAATGCCTTCGAGTGGCACAAGATGGGCGAGGCGGCGGCGATCGCGTGGGTGCTTTTCGTGATCGTATTTCTTTTCACGCTGATGCAGTGGCGCTTTTTCGGGAAACAAGTCTACTACAGTTAAAAGGACGGACATGAATTCCGCATTCCATACAACAGGCGGCGCTTTGAAAGACGCCCAGACCGTTCTCGCGGTCGAGCAGCTGACCCGGGAGTCGGCCAAGAAGAACAAGCAGGGGAAAAAAATCCGCCAGTTCTGGGAGAAGGCGGGCCTGTATTTTCTTCTCTGCCTGGGCGCGCTGACCATGGTCGGGCCGTTCATGTGGATGATCACGACTTCGCTCAAGGAACCGAGCCAGGTATTTTCGTTTTCGAAGAATTGGTGGGAAGAGTGGATCCCCACGGCGTTTGTCTGGCGGAATTATTTGGAGCCGTGGAAAGTGGTGCCGTTCGCGCGCTTTTATCTCAATTCGATTTTCGTGGCCATCATGGTTACGCTCGCGCAAGTCGCGACGAGCGCGCTTGCGGCGTACCCGTTCGCGCGCCTGACGTTCCCGGGCCGCGACAAAATTTTCTTCGGCTACCTGGCCACGATGATGGTCCCGGGCGCGGTGACGATGATTCCCGTTTTCATTCTGCTGCGTTACCTGGGATGGATCGACAGCTACAAGGCGCTCATCCTTCCGGCCGCGTTCACGGCCTACGGCACGTTCATGCTGCGGCAGTTTTTCCTGACGCTGCCTAAAGATCTCGAAGATGCGGCCAAGATCGACGGCTGTAATTATCTCGGCATTTTTTGGCGGATCATTCTTCCGCTGTCGAAGCCGGCGCTGGCCACGCTGACGACATTCACGTTCATGGGAACGTGGATGAACTTCATGTGGCCGCTGATTGTTTTGAACACGCACGAGAAATTTACGCTGCCCGTGGGCCTCGCGTACTTCCAGAGTTTGCACCATACGGACTGGACGCTTTTGATGGCTGCGTCCATGCTGATGATCATTCCCATCCTGCTCGTTTTCATTTTCAACCAGCGGTTCTTCGTCGAAGGCATCAAGCTGACGGGTATCAAGGGATGAGCGCGATGCAGGCCGTGGTCCTTGCCGCCGGCAAGGGAACGCGCATGCGTTCGGAAAAGCCCAAGGTACTCCACGAAGTCCTGGGCCGTACCCTGCTGGATTGCGTGCTCGACACGCTTTCGCAGGCGGGCGTGCGGAAGCCGGTGCTGGTGGTAGGCGCGGGCGCGGATCAAGTGAAGCGTCATACGGCCGGGCGTGTCACGCCGGTCCTGCAGTCAGTGCAGCGCGGCACGGGTCATGCGGTCATGATGACGCGCAAGGCGCTCGCGGGTTTCAAGGGCGACATCCTGATCTGGCCGGGCGACATGCCGCTCGTGAAACTGGAAACGCTGAAAAGTTTCATCCGCGCGCACCGCGAAAACAAATGCGATGTGAGCGTTCTTTCGTCGGTCCGCGAAGACCCGAAAAGCTACGGCCGGATCCTCCGGGCAAACGGCGCTTTTTGCGGCATTCGCGAAGAACTCGACGCGGCCGAGCACGAGAAAAACATCAAGGAAGTAAACACCGGCGTTTATCTGTTCAAGAGCGACAAGCTTTTTTCGAGCCTCGCCCTGATCAAGCCGGAGAACCAGAAGAACGAGCTGTACCTGACCGACACGATCGAGATCCTCGATGGGCAGGGCGCGAAAGTCGAAGCTTTTCCTTTCGCCGCGGCGGAAGAAGGGCAGGGCGTGAATTCGCGCGTCGACCTGGCCATGGTCATGGAAAAGCTGAATCAGCGCGAAATCGCGGCGCATCAGGCGGCCGGCGTCACATTCGTTTCTCCGGAACAGACTTTTGTCGCGCCCGGTGTGAAGATCGGACCGGACACGACGGTTTATCCGTGGTGCTACATTGAAAAAGGCGTGACGATCGGGAGCGGCTGCGAGATCGGGCCTTTCGCCAAGATCCGCAAGGGCACGGTGCTCGGCAACGGCGTGACGGTCGGTAGTTTCGTGGAAGTGAACCGTTCGAAGCTCGGTAATAAGGTCCAGGCCAAGCATCTGGCCTACCTCGGCGACGCGATCATCGGTGACGAGACCAATATCGGCGCCGGCACGATCACCGCGAATTACGACGGCAGGAACAAGCACGTGACGCGCATCGGCAAGAAAGTGCTCGTCGGTTCGGACACGGTTTTCGTCGCGCCTGTTTCGGTGGATGATTTCGCCAAAACCGGCGCCGGGGCAGTCGTCAGGGGCCGCGTGAAAAAGGGCGAAGTCGTGGTCGGGGTTCCGGCGCGGCCGATCAAATCTCTGAAAGCATCGAAAAGTAAATAAACAGGCATTGACGTTCAAGGGAGAGCAGCATGTTTGGAAATCAGAAAACGATCAAGCACCGCGGTGATCCGACGATGGTCATTCTCGGCGGCCGTTCGAATCCGGATCTTACCAACGAAATCGCGGAAATGCTCGGCAATCAGCCCGGGGACGTGTTGTGCGGGCGTTTTCCCGAAGGTGAAATCCAGATCCAGATCCGCGACAACGTGCGCGGCAAGGACGTCTTCATCCTGCAGTCGACCTGCACGCCGCCAAATGATAACCTGATGGAGCTTTTAATCCTGATCGACGCGGCCAAGCGCGCGTCCGCCAAGCGCGTGACGGCAGTGCTTCCGTTTTTCGGCTATGCGCGCCAGGACCGCAAAGACAGGCCGCGCGTTCCGATCACAGCCAAGCTTGTGGCCAACCTGCTTACGAAGGCCGGAGCGGACAGGATCCTGACGATGGACCTGCACGCGGGCCAGATCCAGGGCTTCTTTGACATCCCGGTCGATCACCTTTACTCGATCAGCGTGCTCAGCGAGTACCTTGAAAAAAAGCAGCTGCAAAATCTCGTGGTGGTTTCGCCCGACATCGGCGGCATCCGCATGGCGCGCGCTTATGCGACCATTCTCAATGCGAAGCTCGCCATCGTGGACAAAAAACGCGAAGATGCGACCAAGACGCACGTCATGAACATCATCGGTTCCGTGGAAGATAAAAACGTCGTGATTACCGACGACCTGGTTTCGACCGGCGGTTCGCTCGTCGAAGCCGCGCGCGCGCTGAAAGAGGCGGGCGCCCTCGACGTTTACGCGGCCGTGGTGCATCCGATCCTCGCGGGCCCCGCGATCGACCGGCTGAAGAAATCCGACATCAAAGAGCTTATCGTGACCAACTCGATCCCACTCGGAGAAGAGAAAAAGATTCCGGTCATCAAACAGCTTTCCGTGGCCGGGCTGCTTGCGGAGGCCATTTTCCGCATCCACAACAACGAATCCGTGAGCTCGCTGTTCTCCAAGGTTGGAGTGGAAGCATAGCCCGGAAGCAATTCTAAATTTAAAAGAGATTTTCCAAGGAGGAAGTGAAAATGAACACGATCGAACTCGAAGCTAAAGTAAGAAAGGCGGACGGCTCCAGAAACGCGCGCCGCCTGCGCCGCTCGGGCCAGCTGCCCGCGGTTCTTTACGGCCACGGCATGACGCCGCTCGCGCTGGAAATAAATTACCGTGCCTTTGCGCAGATCCTTTCCACCAAGGCCGGCGGAAACGCGGTGATCCAGCTCAAGGCCGAAGGCGCGAAGCTGAAGGAATCCACCTGCCTTATCAAGGACCTTCAGCATGATCCCGTCACCGACCTGATCCAGCACGTCGACTTTACCGTGATTTCGCTCACGGAAAAGATCGAAGTCGAAGTCCCCATCATCGTGAAGAACGCGGAAGATTGCGCCGGCGTGAAAGCGGGCGGCATTCTCGACATGATTTACCACGAGATCGAAGTGACCTGCTTGCCGACGCAGATTCCGGAAAGCATCACCGTCGACGTGAAGGTCATGCAGGTGGGCGATTCCATCCATGCCCGCGATCTGAAAGTGCCCGAGGGGGTCAGCATCAACCTCGAGCCGGACGAAGTCGTCATCGCCGTCCACGCCCCGCGCAAGGAAGAAGTTCCGGGCGCCGAAGGCGCGGAAGCTGCGACCCAGCCCGAAGTCATCGAGAAGGGCAAGAAGCCCGAAGAAGGCGAAGCTGCGCCGGCTGCTGCCGCGAAGCCCGCTGCTGCGGCTGCGAAACCCGCTGCGGAGAAGAAGGCAAAATAATTTTTGTCCGGAGGGCGGGGCAAAACCCCGCTCTCCGTTTAGAACCTTCTCCACGGGAGTGGTGTCCGTCCGATGAAACTTATTCTGGGGCTTGGGAATCCGGGAAGGAAATACGCCGGAACCCGGCATAACTACGGCCGCATGCTGGTCGAATATGCGGCAGAAGCGGAATTCCTTCAGTTCCGGCAGGATAAGGAGCTTAAGGCTTTTCTTTGTTCCACGGCTTGGAACGGCGAAGAAATTTTTATGGCCTATCCGGATGTTTACATGAATCACTCCGGGAAAACCGCCGCCGCTCTCGCGAGTCATTTCCGCCTGGATCTTCAGAAGGACCTTTTGGTCGTCGTGGACGATTTGGCCCTGCCTTTCGGAAAACTCCGGCTGAGAGCCAAAGGTTCGGACGGCGGGCATAACGGCCTCAAGTCTATTCACGCGCTGTTGGGAACCCCGGTTTATGCAAGGCTGCGCTGCGGCATCGGCCATCCGAGGGATCTTCCGCTTTCGGAAGAGGACCCTGAGGTGAGCCGCTATGTTCTGGCTCCTTTTCCCTCTCCGGAGAAGAAGGAGCTGCAAGTGCTCATGCGCAAAGGCCTTGAGGCCTGCCGGCTCTGGGCCGGCGGCACTTTCGAAAAGGCTGCAAACGCACTAACCCAAGTCTAGTCAATCGGTTGCGGGTTAAAACTTAGCTTGCCTCGCGGCCGTGCTTATGTTACATTACACCCTCATTTTCAAGAGGATGATCAAGGAGAAAGAAGCATGAAACTGTACGAAGGCATTTTCGTTTTTTCCCCGCAGGTTGGCCCTGACGACCGCAAGACTCAGGAGCAGAGCGTCGAAGCCCTCATTAAAAAATTCGAAGGCAAGATCACCGAACGCCACGACTGGGGAAAGCGTTCTTTGGGGTATCAGATCAAAAAATTCCGCGACGGTTATTTTTGGGTCGTGAACGTCGAGCTTCCCCCCGCGAAACTCGTGGAATTCCGCAAAGCCCTCGAGCTGCATCCCGATCTTGTGAAGTTCATGCTGACCGTGAAAAATCCCAAATTGAGCACGCTGCCTTCCGCGCGGCCTGCTCCCAGCGAATCCGACGCTCCGGGGAGAAACTACGATGCTCCTGCGAGAAGTTACGACGCTCCCGCGAGAAGCTAAAAGAGGACACCATGGCTGCCAGCTTCAACAAAGTCTTATTGATGGGAAATTTGACGCGCGACCCGGAACTCCGCTACGTTCCGTCCGGACAACCGGTCACTACGTTCACCGTGGCCTGCAATAGGACTTACGTTTCGCAGTCGGGAGAAAAAAAGGAAGAAGTAAGCTTCATTCGCTGCGTGGTGTGGGGCAAGACCGCCGAAAACTGCAACGAGTATCTCAAGAAGGGCAGCCCCGTTTTCGTGGAAGGGCGCCTTCAGAGCCGCAGCTGGGAAGCCCAGGACGGCACGAAGAAATCGACGATCGAAGTCCAGGCCCAGAGCGTGCAGTTTCTTTCCCGCGGCGGCAAGAGCCAGGATGGCGCCCCGGATGCCGACGTGGGCGATTTCGAAGGAGCGAGCGCTCCCAAGTCCAAAGGTTCCAAGGGATCGGTTTCGGTTTCGGATTCCGAACTCCAGCCTGACGAAGAAATTCCTTTCTAGGTGCCGGCCTCGATTTCCGGTCCGCAAAACACCGCAAAATTTAAATTTGAATAAGGAGTTTGGGTTATGCCATACGTGAAAAGGGAAGGGCGCAGCAGCGAAGGCGGCGACCGTTTTGAAAGAGGCCCGCGGCCTGGCGGTCGTCCGGGACAGGACGGCAAAGGTCCTCGCGGAAAAGGCCGGGGTTTCCTCCGCAAGAAGCAGAACCGCTTCAACATGGTTTTCGCGCCGAAGCAGGAAGCCGTCGATTACAAGGACACGGAGCGTCTCGGACGCTTTCTGACCGAAAAAGGAAAAATCATCCCGCGCCGCATCACGGGACTCACGGCCAAGCAGCAGCGCGTTCTTGCCCGGGCCATCCGGCGCGCGCGCCACGCGGGACTTCTGCCTTTCCAGGCGGACTAATCAATCTAAAGAGGTGTTGTTATGGAGCTTATTCTCCTTCAGGACGTTGAAAAAGTAGGACGCAAAGGCGAGGTGGTCAGAGTGAAAGAAGGCTTCGGCCGGAATTTCCTCCTGCCCCGCGGCTATGGCTTGGTTGCCAACTCGGCCAATAAAAAATTCGTCGATGATTTGAAGGCGCGTGCCGCGAAAAGGCGCGAGCAGGAAAAAGACGAAGCCGAGGGCGTGGCCCAGAAGCTCAAGAACGTCAAGATCAAGCTCGAGCGGCAGGCAGGCGAGAACGAGAAGCTTTTCGGCTCCGTGACCGCGGACGACATCCGCGAGGCCCTCGAAGAACGCAGCTACAAATTCGATAAGAAACAGATTCAGCTCAAGGACCCGATCCGCACCTTGGGGGCTCACCAGGTTACGGTCGAAGTTTATCCCCAAGTCAAGGCGACCCTTTCGATAGAAGTCGTTGCTAAAGCCTGATCCTTTAAACAAGGAACATCATGGCTCGTGCTGAAACCTTAAATAACCTGATCGAAAAGGTCCCTCCTCAGAATCGCGATGCCGAGATGAGCGTTCTCGGCGCCATGCTGTTCGATGTTACGGCCCAGCTGCAGGCCATGCAGACTCTCCGCAGCGAATACTTCTACGAAGAAGCCCACCGCCGCATTTTTTCCGCCATGAATGCGCTGTTCGACCACAATCAGCCCATCGACCTGATCACGGTTTCCGAACAGCTCAAGAGGCAGGATTCGCTGGAAGCGGCGGGCGGCACGGCTTATCTGACCCAGCTCACGACCATTGTGCCGACGGCCGCGCACATCCAGCAGTATTGCCGCATCGTGAAGGAAAAGGCGCTGACTCGCGGTCTCATCAAGAACGCGACCATGATCGTGGAGAAATGCTTCGATGCGGGCGAAGACTCCAAGAAGCTGCTCGATGATGCCGAGCGGATGATCTTCGAGATCACGCAAAACCAGATCGAAGGAAAGTTCTACCATCTCCGCGAAATCATCCACGACAGCATGGAGCGGATCGACCAGCTCTATCAGCGCAAAGAGCACGTGACCGGTCTCGCTACCGGTTTTTCGGAGTTCGACGTGAAGACCGCCGGGCTTCAGCCGTCCGACCTTATCATCGCCGCGGGCCGTCCCTCCATGGGAAAATCCGCGTGGGTCTCGAACGTCTGCGAGAACGTAGGCGTAAAGCTGAAAAAAGGCGTGGCCTTTTTCTCACTCGAAATGAGCCGGGAACAGCTCGTGCAGCGTCTTCTTTGCTCCTACGCGCGCGTGGACGCCCAGGCCGTCAGAACCGGCTATCTCTCGCACCAGGACTGGCCCAAACTCACGAAGGCCGCAGGCATTTTGTCCGAGTCGCCCATTTTTATCGACGACACACCCGGCCAATCCGTCACGGAAATCCGCGCCAAGGCGCGCCGCATGAAGATGCAGCACGACATCCAGCTCGTCGTAATCGACTACCTTCAGCTGATCCGCGGCGGCGGAAGCGTTGAGAGCCGTCAGCAGGAAATTTCCCAGATTTCAATGTCGCTCAAGGAACTCGCGCGTGAGCTGCGGGTCCCGGTTATCGCGGTTTCCCAATTGTCCCGCGCCGTGGAAAACCGCCAGGGCAACCGGCCCATGCTTTCCGATCTCCGCGAATCAGGCGCGATCGAGCAGGACGCTGATTTAGTAGTTTTCCTTTTTCGAGAAGAGTATTACAATCCTAAACCGGAGAACGAGAACAAAGCCGAGGCCATCATCGCCAAGCAGCGTAACGGACCGATCGGGACCGTGGAAATGGTCTTTCAGAAAAAGTTCACCCGATTTGAAAACATGGAAACCCACAGAACCGAGGAGACCACGTTGTGAGAAAGTTTTGGTTGGTGGCGTTTTTTGTTCTTCTCCCGCTGTCTTGGAACGTAAGATTCGCCGCCGCAGAGGAAACTCCCCCGAAGGCGAGCGAAGACAAGGATCTCGATAACCTCCAGCAGGACCTGGAAACCCTTTCCTCCGAAAAGTCCCAGCCGGGCGCTCCGGCCGAAGAAGCCGCCGCTCCGCAGAACGAAGAAGCCCAGCCGGGCGCGGAGCAGCAGCCCCAGCCCGAACCCAGCAAGCCTCCCAAGGAAGTCGTCGGAGTCGAAGTCCGCGGCAACCAGATCGTCAGCACGAATACCATTCTCGCGAAGATCAAGACCCAGAAGGGCATGAGGCTGACGCAGGACACTATTAATGAAGACGTGAAGCGCCTCTATGCCACCGGCTTTTTCCAGGACATCAAAATGGAAGTCGAAGACGAGGCGAACGGCTATGTCGTCGTGGTCACGGTCTTCGAAAAACCCATCATCCGGCAGATCAATCTCAAAGGATTCACGAGATTCAAGGAAGACAAGCTGCGCAAGACGCTGAAGGTGATCGAAGGGCAGATCCTGGACCGCAAGGCGATCAAGGAAGGCGTCGAGGCCATCCGGAAGCTGTACGGCGACAAGGGATATAAGTTCGTAGACATTGACTCCCAGGTCGACGTCAACGAGAAGACCAAGGAAGCCGCGGTCACGATCGTCATTACCGAGGGCAATAAATTCAAAATCAAGAGCATCGACTTCGAAGGTGTCAACGCGTTCAAGGTCAAGAAGCTGACCAAGCTCATGAAGACCAAACGCAAGAAGCTCTTCAGCTCCGGCATTTTCAAGGAAGAGAACTTCGACAAGGACATCGAGCGCATCGTCTTCTTTTACCAGCAGGAAGGTTATCTCGACGTGAAGGTCCAGCCCGACTTCCAGTACGACGAGAAAGACAAGATGATGGTCATCAAGATTTCCGTCGAAGAAGGTCCGCATTACGTGACCGGCGAGATCAAGCTGCAGGGCAACGAACTTTTCCCGGAATCGGAATTGTGGCAGAAGCTCGAGATGCTGCCGGGCCTTACGTACTCCCAGTATTACCTGTCGAAAGACATCGAGAAGATCCGCGATTATTACCATGATCAGGGCCACATCGACGTCAGGATCGTTCCCGATGTGAAGCTCAACCGCGATTCCGGCAAGGTGGACGTGACCTACAAGATCGAAGAGGGCGACCTCTACTTCGTCGAAAAGGTCATTATCCGCGGCAATACCAAAACGCGCGACATCGTGATCCGCCGCGAGCTGAGGATCCGCCCGGGCGAAAAATTCGACGGCGAAAAAATCCGCAAATCCAAGCAGCGCCTGGAAAACCTCGGTTTCTTCGAGGACGTCACTTACGATACGCAGCCTTCCGGCGAGGCCTCGAACCGCAAGGACTTGATTTTCCGCGTGAAGGAAAAGAGGACGGGCGAGCTGTCGTTCGGCGGCGGCGTGAGTTCTGTCGACCGCTTCGTGGGATTCGCGGAAATTTCCCAGCGCAACTTCGACATCTTCAACTTTCCGCGCTTCACCGGCGACGGGCAGACGCTCGCGCTGCGCGCGCGCGTCGGTTCCATCAGCAAGGACTTCAGCCTGAATTTCGTGGAGCCTTATCTTTTCAACAAACCGATCGCCTGGGGCAATGAGCTTTACGACATCCGCCGCGACGCCGAAAACACGGATTTCGAGGAAGAGCGGCTGGGCGCGGGCACTACGCTGTCGCGTACGTTCAAGGATACGATCACGCTTGGCGGCGGCTACACGCTGGAACGCGTGAAGCTCGATCAGCTGTCCGACGACGCGCCGGCCATCGTGCGCGAATTCGAAGGCAGCAACTGGCTTTCGCGCATCAAGGCCTTCACCAACTACGACACGCGCGATAACGTTTACAATCCGACCAAAGGTTTTCTGGCCACCCTGCAGGGCGACCTGATTGGAAGCTTTCTCGGCGGCGACCAGGATTACTACATCCTCCAGACCAGCCTGACGAAGTATTGGACCTTCTTTAAAAAGCACATCCTGGAATTCAGGACGCGTCTCGGTGCCGCGCAGTCTTTCGGCGATTCGGACAACGTGCCTGTTTTCGACCGGTTCTATGCGGGCGGTCTGGGTACGGTGCGCGGCTATAACTACCGCCGCGTCGGCCCGCTCGAAGCCGGAGACGCGGTCGGCGGCGAGTCGCTTGCCATCGTGAACCTGGAATACACGTTCCCCATCTTGAAGCTCGACTCGTTCCGCGGCGCGATTTTCGTGGATGCCGGCCAAGTGAGCGAAGATGCCTACAAGTTCGATTTCGGTGAAACCGCCATCAGTATCGGACCGGGCATCAAGATCAAAACCCCCGTTGGTCCCGTCGCATTCTACTATGGTTTCCCCATTGCCAACCGCGACACGGAAGACAAAAACGGCCGCTTTGAATTCAGTTTGAGCCGCGGATTCTAAAATAACCCACAGGAGAAGAAAGTCATGAAAGCCGTCAGAATTTATGCAACCGCCATCGTTTTGATATTCACCGCCGCGGCTTTCGCGAAACCCTTGCGCGCCGCCGAGCCGACCTATGTTTACGTCGATGTGGCTGTCCTCTTCGACGAATACCAGAAGACCAAAGACAACGACGAAGTGCTGAAGAATCTCGGACAGAGCAAAGAGCAGGAACGCGACACGCTCGTCAATGAAGTTCGGGCGATCAAGGACGAAATGGTTCTCCTGAATGACGATGCCAAGACCGCCAAGCAGGAAGCGCTCGACGAAAAGATCCGCAAGCTGCAGGATTTCGATCAGTCCGCCAAGCGCGAGCTCGGGGAAAAGCGCAACAAGCTGGTCCGCGAAATCTTCAAGGACATCGACGACACGGTGCAGCGCTTCGGCGAAAGAAAAGGCTATGACATGATCCTGAACGAGCGCGCGCTGCTTTACCGCAATCCGAAGCTCGACGTGACGCAGGAAATCCTGAAAGAACTGAACAAAGGCTACAAGAAAGCGTAACCGGAATTTGTAGCCGGGCAGGCCATGGAAACGATGCAAAAGGAAACCGAAGGGGAAACCAGGACGGAAACGGCGACGGCCGTTTACCAGCGCACACTTCTGCGCCCCGTGTCTTTCCACGGTAAAGGCATCCACACGGGCCAGGAAGTGGAATTCAGCGTGCTTCCGGCGCCGGCGAATTCGGGCATCCTTTTTTGCCGCAAGGATCTGAACCCGAACCTGCGGGTGAAGGCCTCGGTGGAAAATGTCCGCAGTGACGAGCTGCGCCAGACCGCGCTTGTCATCGGCAACGGCGTCGTACGCACCATCGAGCATCTCATGGCCACGTTTCACGGGCTCGGGATCGATAACGCCATCGTGGAAGTGAGCGGTGACGAGATTCCGGCCATGGACGGAAGCGCGCGCGAATTTGCCAACGCATTTTTGGAGATCGGTTTCGAAGAGCAGTCCGCCCCGCGGCGCTGGGTCGAGGCGAAAAACCCGGTTTTCGTGGACCTGGGAGACCAGAGCATCATCCTGCTGCCGGGCAAAGGCCTGACCCTTTCGTATACCCTCAGCTACCGGCACGAGGACCTGCAGGACCAGTTTTTGACCCTGCCGATCGTGCCCGAGGTTTTCGAAAGGGAGCTGGCACCGGCCCGGACGTTCTGCCTCAAGCAGGAAGCGCAATACCTTTTGTCCCAAGGCTTTGGGAAAGGTGCCAGCGTGGAAAATACCCTGATTTTCGAGCGCAACCGCCCCATGGGCAATACATTGCGCTTTGAAAATGAGGCCTGCCGGCATAAAATGATGGATTTATTGGGGGACCTCTTCCTGGCCTGCGGTTTTGTGCGCGGCCACGTGATCGCCACGCGAAGCGGCCACACCCTTAATCTGAAACTGGTGAGAGAACTGCTCATGGGAAATCAGCCGTCTAGGGCCGAATGGCCTTCGGTCCTTTCCGTCGAAGACATCCAAAAAGTCATACCGCACCGGTATCCGTTCTTGTTCGTCGACAAGATCGAGAACTTCAAGCCTGGCGTGAGCGCCACGGGCTTCAAGCAAGTCAGCATGAACGATTATTTCTTCCAGGGGCATTTTCCCGGCCATCCGGTAATGCCCGGGGTCCTGATTATCGAGGCCATGGCCCAGGTGGGCGGCGTCATCATGCTCAGCAAGCCGGAGAACAACGGCAAGATCGCGTATTTCATGAGCATCGATTATGCGAAATTTCGCCAGCCCGTCCATCCGGGAGACGAACTCCGGATGGAAGTTGAGATCGGAAAAATCCGCGCCCGCACCGGTCAATGCACCGGCAGCGCGTTTGTGGGAGATAAACTTGTATGCGAAGCACAAGTGAAGTTCGCAGTCGTCGATCGGTAGTCATCCATCCGACAGCGATCGTCCATCCCGACGCCGACCTCGGCGAAGGGGTCAAGGTCGGCCCTTTTTCACTGATCGCCGGAACCGTGAAGGTCGGCGACCGTTCCGTGATCGGCGCGCGCGTGAGCCTGGAAGGGCACACGACGCTCGGCGCGGACAACGAGATTTTTACCGGGGCCGTGCTCGGAAGCGTGACGCAGGACAAGAAATACGACGGCGGTATCAGCTACCTCAAGATCGGCGACGGCAACAAAATCCGCGAATACGTGACGATCAATCCCGGCACGAAAGACGGCACCAGCACGATCATCGGCAACCAGAACCTGCTCATGGCCTACAGCCATGTCGCACATGACTGCGTGCTCGGCAATCACACCGTGCTCGCCAACCAGGGCACGCTTGCCGGCCACGTGAGCGTCGAAGACGGCGCCATCATCGGCGGCCTCAGCGCCGTGCATCAGTTTGTCCGCATCGGCAAGCTTTCCATCATCGGCGGCTGTTCCAAGGTCGTGCAGGACGTGCCGCCCTTCATGATGGTGGACGGGCATCCGGCCCGCGCTTACGGCATCAATTCCGTGGGCATGGACCGCGCCGGCTATTCCTCGGACGACAAATCGCTTCTCAAGAAGGCGTTCCGCATCGTTTTCAAGTCGCGGCTGACTTTGAAAAACGCCATGGTGAAGCTGGAGCAGGAACTTCCCGCCACGCCTACCCGCGACATCTTGCTGAATTTTCTGAAAGCCTCTGACCGCGGCATCTGCCGCTAGGCGGGTTTTTTTCCGGGCCGCCCATCCCAGGCAAAGGAACCATGAAGACCATCGGAATCATCGCCGGTAACGGACGTTTTCCCATCCTCGTCGCCAACGAAGCACGCAGGTCCGGCCACCGCGTCGTCGTCTGCGCCATCGAAAAAGAAGCCGATCCTGCCCTGGAAAAAATCGCCGATGCCTGCACGTGGACCAAGATCGGACAGCTTTCCAGACTCAAAAAATTTTTCCGCCATGAAGGCGTAAGCGAAGCCGTGATGGCCGGCAAGATCGAAAAGGTGCGCCTCTTCCAGGAAAACGTCAGCCCGGACCTCGACATGGTCGGCGTCCTGATGAAGACGCGAGACTTCAAGGATGACTCGCTTCTCGGCGGCATTGCCGATTATCTCGGAGGCCAGGGGATTACACTCTTGGACTCGACCACCTTTACCAAAGATCTCATGCCCGGCGAAGGGGTGCTGGGAAAGAAAAAGCCCTCCCGTGAAGTCCTCGAAGACATTCAGTTCGGCTTCAAAATGGCCAAATCCATTGCCGGCCTGGACATAGGGCAAACCGTCGTCGTCAAAAAGAAGGCGGTTCTGGCAGTGGAAGCCATTGAAGGCACGGATCTTGCAATAAAACGGGGCGCTGAACTTGGCGCTTACAAAATTGTAGTTGTCAAAGTTGCAAAGCCGTCTCAAGATATGCGTTTTGACGTCCCGGCGGTAGGCCTGAAGACGCTTTCCGAGCTGATTCGGGCCAAGGCCGAGGCTTTTGCCTTTGAGGCCGGCAAGACCTTGTTTCTGGATCTCAAGGAATTCATCCAGCAGGCGGACAAACATAAGATCGCGCTTGTCGGAACTTTGGGAAAACAACCATGACGCAAAAAACAAAAAAAGAAGGAAACGCACCCACGAGTGAAACGCAGGCGCTCAAGCTGACGGCCCTGCATGATGTTTCGCAGGCCGTGACCTCGTCGCTCGACCTCGAGCAGGTCATGGCCAAGATCATGGACATCCTTCACGAGAAAATGGGCATGGAGCGCGGCACCCTCACGCTTCTCGACGCGAAAACGGGCGAGCTGATGATCGAAATGGCGCACGGCCTCGAAAAGCAGCAGATCGAGCGCGGCCGCTACCGCATCGGCGAAGGCATCACGGGAAAAGTGGTGGCCGCCGGCGAACCTATCGTCGTTCCGAACGTGGGGAAGGAGCCGCTGTTCCTCAACCGCACGGGCGCGCGCGATATCGAGCGCAGTAACATCTCTTTCATCTGCGTCCCCATCAAGCTCGACGAAAAAACGATCGGCGCGCTCAGCGTGGACCGCCTGTTCACCGAAGACATTTCGTTCGAGGAGGACGTCCGCTTCCTTGCGATCATCAGCTCGATGATTGCCCAGGCTGTCCGCATCCAGCAGATGGTGGCCAAGGAAAAGGAAACGCTCACCACCGAAAACCTGCGCCTGAAAAGCGAGCTGAAGAAAAAATTCCGTCCTTCGAACATCATCGGCGAATCCAAGCGCATGGCCGACGTTTACGCGTCCATCGACCTGGTGAGCCAGAGCCGCGCGACGGTACTCCTCCGCGGCGAGAGCGGGACCGGAAAAGAGCTGGTGGCGCATGCCGTCCATTACAGCAGCGACCGCGCCGAAGGGCCTTTCGTGAAAGTTTCCTGCGCCGCGCTTCCCGACACGCTGCTCGAGAGCGAACTCTTCGGCTATGAAAAAGGCGCGTTCACCGGCGCCACCAACAGCAAGAAAGGCCGCTTTGAACTGGCCAACGGCGGCACGCTTTTCCTGGACGAGATTGGCGACATTTCCGCGAGCACGCAGATCAAGCTGCTCCGCGTCCTGCAGGAGAGGGAATTCGAAAGGCTCGGCGGCACGCAGACGATCCGCGTGGACATCCGCTTGATCGCGGCCACGAACAAAAATCTCGAAAAGGACGTGCAGGCCGGCAATTTCCGCCAGGATTTGTATTACCGCCTGAACGTCATCCCGATCTTCATGCCTGCCCTGCGCGAGCGCAAGGAAGACATCCCGATGCTGGTGAATCATTTCTTGAAAAAATCCAGCGAAGACAACGGTAAGGGCGTGAAATACATTTCCAATGAGGCTATGGACTATTTGATTCATTATGCATGGCCTGGCAACGTGCGCGAGCTGGAGAACGCGGTCGAGCGGGCGGTCGTGCTTTGCAAGAGCGACACGCTGACTCCGGACCTTTTCCCGATTCCCGGCACGAAGACCAATCCCGTGCTTGTCGGCATGCAGTCGCCCGAACCTTTCAAGGACATCGAAACGCTCGCCAAGGAATCTTCGCTGACGGACGCCGTGACTAACCTGGAAAAGCGGATGATCCAGGACGCCATGCGGCAGAGCAGCAACAACCAGCGGCAGGCCGCGAAGATCCTCGGTATTACCGAGCGCATCCTGGGCTACAAATTGAAAATCTACGGACTGAAATCGGACTCCCAAGAGGAAGAGGAATAGTGTTGCCCCTGATTTCCAGCCTCTTTATTTCGATGTGCGAGTTGCTTTAGGCAAGGGTTTGTGTTAGCTTGCTCGCTATGAAAAGAATCCCCGTCCTTTTCACACTCTTTTTTTTCCTCTGCCCGTTCGTTCATGCCGCGGAACTTGAACCTGCCGGAAGCCCGCTGCGCAAACTTCAGCGCGGTTTTCTGAACATCGCGCTTTCCCCGATCGAAATCGTCCATGAGCTCGACCGTCAAAAGAATGTGGACAGCCTGGTTCCGAGCTGGTTTACGGGGGTGGGAATGGGTAGCGCTTACATGGCGGGGCGGATTGCGGCGGGAGCGTATGAGATGGTGACCTTCCCGGTCCCTCTTCCTTCAGGCTACCAGCCTCTCGTCGAGCCGGAATTCGAGTGGCAGCATCTCGATAACCAGACCGGCTACCAAACTCCGGTAAAGAAACACTAAGCCCGCGAGGGCTGAGGACGGACGTTCTTCCGGCTGTCCATGAATCCTACCACCGCTTCGGCGGCGCGGCGCGAGGCGCCGGAATTTCCCAGCAGCGCGCGCACTTCACGGAACGATTCCCGCATCTTCCCGCACAACTCCGGATTCTGCAGGAAAATTTCGATTTCATGGGCCATGGTTTCCGGATGCATGTCGCCCTGGATGAATTCCGGCACGACAAGCCTTCCGGCCAGCAGGTTCACGAGCCCCAGGTACTTCACGCGGATCAGACGCTTTCCCAGAAAATACGTGGTGGGACTTGCCTTGTACAAAAGAAAGAAGGGCGTTTCCAGCAGCGCGGCTTCGAGCGTGGCCGTGCCGGACGCGATCATGGCGAAATCCATGGCATGCACCAGGTCATGAAAGGAAAGATTTGAACGCGACGTCTTCAGGTTGGGGTATTGCCGCAGCAGCGATTCAAAGGCCTGCGCGTCAATGCCCGGCGGCTCCTTCAGATAAAAAACAACGTCCGGCCTTTTGCGGGCCAGGATCGAAGCGGTAGCGAGCATGGCCGGGAAGATGCGCTGGACTTCTTTGGCGCGGGAGCCGGGAAAAAGCCCGACGGCCGTGCTGCCCTCTTTCAATCCGAGTTTCGCGCGCAAGGCCGCGCGTTCGGCGGACGTTTCCACCTGGTCCAGGAGCGGATGCCCGACGAATTCGCAGGGCACTTTGGCCTTTTCGTAAATTTCGGTTTCGAACGGCAGGATGGAGAGCATCTTCGAGACGTGCCTGCGGATGACATGGATGCGCCGGCCGCCCCAGGCCCAGATCTGCGGCGAGATGTAATAGAGAACCGGAACCTGCCCGGAAATTTTTTTCGCAAGCCGCAGGTTGAACGCGGGGGAGTCGATCACGACCGCGGCGTCGGGCTTCCAGGCGCGGATCGCATCGATGGCCTGATAAAAGATTTTCCGGTATTTGAAATACTGGCGGACTACGTCGCCGAAACCCAGCGCGGAAATCGTGGTCATGTCGAAGAGGAGATCGAGGCCGGCCGCTTGCATCTGCGGGCCGCCGAGACCGCGGAACTCCGCGTCCGGCGCGAGACGCCGGATCTCCCGGATGAGATGGGCCCCGTGATTGTCGCCCGAGGCCTCGCAGGCGACCATGAAAATTTTCAAAGGCATGAAGCGGATCCGCTACCGGGCCAGGCCCGAAACAGCCTGGTCGTTGTTGTTCTTGATCGCGGCCACGATGTCCAGCGCAAGCGCCAGCGCGTCGCGCGCGGCCGTGTCGGGATTGCCGGGGCTTTTACCGGCGAGGATTTCTCTGAGGAAAAACGAAAGCTCTTCTTTCAGGGGCTCGGCTTTTTCGATCTCCACGTTTTCCTGCGTGATCTGCAGGCCCTGCTTGCGGAAAATTTTTCCGGCCTGGGCGCCGTAATCCAGCGAAATGTAGGCATCTTCCTGGAAGATCCGGATCTTGCGCTGTTTTTCCGGCGTGAGGCGCGAGGCCGTGACGTCGGCGACCGCGCCGTTTTTGAATTTGATGCGCGCGTTGGCGATGTCTTCGAAAGGCGTCAGCACGTTGATGCCGACCGCGTCGAAGCTCGCGATTTCACTTTGGACGAGGCTGAGCACGATGTCGAGGTCATGGATCATGAGGTCCAGCACCACGCCGCAGTCGTTGATGCGCGGGTTGAAAGGCCCAAGCCTGTGGATTTCGAAGAAGCGGATATTTTTAGCGATTTCGCCGACGCGTTTCAGTCCGGGATTGTGGCGTTCGATGTGGCCGACCTGCAGCGCGCAGCGGTTGATCCTGGAAAGTTCGATCAGGTCGTCGGCGTCCGCCAGATGCATGGTAATCGGCTTTTCGATCAGGGTATGGACCCCGGCGGCCAGGAATTCACGGGCAATGGCGTAATGAGTGGAGGTGGGCGTCGCGATGCTCACGGCCTCAACTTGGGGGATGACCTTCCGGAAATCCTGGAAAAAGGGGACGCCCAGAGTATCGGCCACGGCTTTTTTGGAAGCATCGGAATCGCAGATCCCGATCAGCTCGGACTCTTTGATTTCTTTATAGAGGCGGGCATGCTCTTTTCCCAGATGTCCGACGCCGACCACGGCGGTTTTGAGCCGCATTTATTCTAAGTCCTTTCAAAACCTAAACTTGGGAGTAAAAATAGCTTGGGTATCCTAGCAAATGCTCTTGAGGGGTGTCAATGAATATGTTACAGTGTCCGCTTCCATGGGCATTTACCGTCGACTCCTCCAATACATCAAACCTCACAAGGGACGCCTTATTCTGGCTGCTTTGGCTGCCCAGGGCTATGCTTTATCCACATCCCTCGTTTCGGCAACGCTTTACGTCATCATAAATGGGCTTCAGAACAAGAGCGAGGTCCGGCTTACCAACCTGCCTCATATCCGGTTCCTGCAGGACATCGCATTTCCTTCGGCCTGGATTCCTTACATTATCGTGACCGTATTCCTGCTCCGCAGCTTTTTTGAGTACATCTCCCAGTATCAGATGGCCAGCGTAGGCATCCGTGTCATCCGGAGGGTCCGTGACGACCTCTTCCGGCATCTGACCTATCTTTCGAGCGATTTTTATTCCAAGGGACGCACCGGGGATTTCCTGAGCCGCATCCTGAACGACGTCGGGCAAATTCAGGGCGCGATCACCGACGTGCTCACCGATCTCATTAAACAGCCGTTCATCATCCTCTACAACATCCCCATGGTTTTCATTTGGGGCGGCCCTTACGCCATTTTCGCGATCATTATCTTTCCCGTCGTGGCCGTGCCCATCGTTTTTCTCGGACGCCAGCTGCGCAAGACAACCAAGCGCATGCAGGAGCGGGCCGCCGACATCACCGCCTTCATCGGGGAAACGCTGGCCGGCATCCACATCGTCAAGGCCTTCAACCGCGAAGAAGAAGAAATCCGCACCTTCGAAAAGATCAATCGCAGCGTTTTCGATTTTTTCAAGAGCACGATCAAGCTCACCATGATCCAGCGGCCGCTCATCGAAGTCATGGGCGCGATCGGCGCGGCCATTGCAGTAGCTTTCGCGCTGAAGACTCTTCCGCCCGATCGTTTCGGCGCTTTCGTCATTTCCCTTTTCGTGTTCTACGAACCTTTGAAGAAGCTGAGCAAGGTGAACAGCACGATTCAGCAGTCGCTGGCCGCGGGCGGGCGCATCTTCGAGATTCTGGATTCCGAGCCGAGCATCAAAGATGCTCCCGATGCCGAGGTGTTCAAGGGGCCGATCGAGACTATCCGCTACCGCAACGTGCATTTTTACTATGAGGCGGGCAAAGAAGTGCTGCGAGGCATCGACCTCAACGTCAAGCACGGCGAAGTGGTCGCGCTGGTCGGCCCGAGCGGCGCGGGAAAAAGTACGATGGCAAACCTGCTGCTGCGTTTTTACGATCCGGCGGCCGGAAGCCTCGAGATCAACGACTGCGACATCCGCAAGATGACGCTCAAATCGCTGCGCGAAAAAATCGGCATCGTGGCGCAGGATACGATCCTTTTCAATATGACGGTCGCGGAGAACATCGCCTTCGGCGCGCCGAACGCAAGCCGGGAAGACATTGAAAAGGCTGCGCACGCGGCTTACGCCCACGGGTTCATCGAGGCGCTGCCTCAAGGCTATGAGACGCCGCTCGGCGAGCGCGGATTAAAACTCTCGGGCGGACAGCGCCAGAGGATCTCGATCGCGCGCGCCATCCTGAAAAACGCGCCCATCCTCATTCTGGACGAAGCCACGTCTCACCTGGACGCGGACAGCGAGCGCATGATTCAGGACGCTCTGGAAAATCTCATGGTCGGCCGCACGGTATTCGTCATCGCGCACCGTCTGGCCACGGTGCAGCGCGCTACGCGCATTCTCGTCCTCGACGACGGCAAGATCATCCAGCAGGGGACGAACGAATCGCTGCTCGAGCAGGGCGGGACTTACAAGAGGTTGTACGATTTGCAATTCAACGTTTAGGCAGGGGGACAAGCCTAAAGGCATGTCCCCGATTTTCGGCATAAAAAAACCCCCGAAGCTTCTGCTCCGGGGGTTTGCTTTTAATACCGGGAACAAGCCTAAAGGCATGTCCCCATTTTTATGTGCCGGGAATCTTGATCGTGATCTTCGTGGTGTCTTCGCTGTTGTCTTCCGGTTCTTCCACTTCGTAATTCTGCAGGTCGGCCTGGCCGAGCGTGGCCACTTTCACCGCGCCCTTTACGGCATTGTCGAGGATCTTGCCGGTGCCTTTGGCCGCGCCTTCGAGCGTTCCGGCCACGGCGCCGCCTTCACGCGTGCCGTCCGCGGTTTCGGAAACAAAGCCGGTCGTAGAATCGACGGTCGCGCCTTTGATGCCGCTGGCGATTCCGGTCGCGGGATTTTCGAAGGACCGTCCCTGTTTCGCGGCCTTCTGTTCCTGCCGGGCTTCTTCGTCGTACTGGTCGGCCCGGCGGCCCATGCCCATCTGAAGCGTTGCGAGAACGAGAACGAAAGTGATGGTGAGATAAGTGCTGGCCTTCATCCCGCTTCCTCCGTGGTGGTCTGGACCTGTGAAAAAAGGAGAGGCTAGTATAGCGTATCCCCTGGAGGAATCAAAGGTTTTGGTGGAGGAAGCGGCGGGGGCAAGGATTGCATTTTGAGGAAGGCTAAGATATACTGACCCATTTATTGGGGCATTTTACCGCATGAGTCCCGCCGGAAGTCGGGCCTAACCTCTGGATTCGCTGGATCATGGAAAAAATCCGTATCGGCCTTCTCGGCCTGGGACAGGTGGGCGGAGGCGTCTATTCGCTCCTCACCCGGAAAAAGGCTTATTTCGAGCGCGAAGTCGGCGTCTCTTTCGAGATCCGGAAAGTGGCGGTCCGGAACCTTTCGAAGAAAAGGCCGGTGAAAATCCCCAAGAGCCTGCTGACGACGAATCCGCTCGAAGTCGTGGAAGATCCTTCGGTGGACGTGGTCGTGGAACTCATCGGCGGAACGACGGACGCGGCAAAGCTCATCAAGAAAGCGCTGCAGGCAGGCAAGCACGTCGTGACCGCGAACAAGGCGCTGCTCGCCGAGCGGGGCGACGAGATTTTCGAGCTGGCCGGAAAATTGAACCGCTGGGTTTTTTTCGAGGCCAGTGTGGGCGGCGGCATCCCGATCATCAAGACGCTGCGCGAAGGGCTTGTCGCGAACCGGCTCGAGTCCCTGCACGCGATCATCAATGGGACCTGCAATTATATTTTGAGCAAGATGACGTCGGAAAAGACCGACTTCGCCGTGGCGCTCCGCGAGGCGCAGCAGAAAGGCTACGCGGAACCCGATCCCACGCTGGACGTGGACGGCTCTGACGCCGCGCACAAGCTCGCGGTGCTCGTGCGCTTCGGCTTCGGCGGACGCATCCGCTACAAGGACATTTATAAAGAAGGCATCCGTTCGATCAGCGCGGAAGACATCGCGTTCGCGGACGAATTCGGTTACAGGATCAAGCTTCTGGCGATCGCCAAAAATGGCGGCAAAGTCGTGGAGGCGCGCGTGCAGCCGTCGCTTCTGCCCAAAGACCACATCCTGGCCAACGTGAACGGGTCGTTCAACGCGATCCTGCTTCACGGCGATCACGTGGGCGACGTGCTGCTGTACGGCAGGGGCGCGGGTTCTTTTCCCACGGCGAGCGCGGTCGTGAGCGACCTGACTGATCTCGCGCGGCGGTTTTCGTCGATGAACGAAAGCGACGCGTTCCTGATGCGCGCGAACGCGCAGCGTCTCAAAGTAAAAAGCATTTCGCAGGTGTTGACGCGGTATTACCTGCGCTTTCACGTGCTAGACAGGCCGGGCGTCCTGGCCATGATCTCGAAAGTGCTGGGAAGCCACGGCATCAGCATCTCGGACTGCGTTCAGAAAGAACGCCGGCACGGCGGCGTAGTGCCGCTCATCATGCTGACGCACGGCGCGAATGAAAAAGACGTGCGCAACGCGGTGCGCTCGATCGACCGGCTCAAATTCGTGCGCGGCAAATCGCAGGTCATCAGGATCGAAGGGGACAATTAAATGACGGTTCCGACCAAAAAATTCGCGGTCAAAAAAATCGGGATCATCGAGCGCTACCAGGAATTCATGCCGGTGACGGACAAGACGCCGATCATCTCGCTCAACGAGGGCAATACGCCGCTCATCCTGGCCGAAGCCCTGCCCGTGAAGCTCGGGCTGAAGAATATCCGGATTTATTACAAGTTCGAGGGGCTGAATCCCACGGGTTCGTTCAAGGACCGCGGCATGACCATGGCGATCTCGAAGGCCATGGAAGACAAATCGAAGGCGGTGATCTGCGCGTCGACCGGCAACACGTCGGCTTCGGCCGCCGCGTATGCGTCGCGCTGCGGCATGAAATGCTTTGTGCTGATCCCGGAAGGCAAGATCGCCAAGGGCAAGCTCATGCAGGCCTACCGTTACGGCGCGAAAGTCATCATCATCAAAGGGAACTTCGACCAGGCCTTAGAACTGGTGAAAAAAGTGGGCGAGAAGACGCCGATCACGATCGTCAATTCGATCAATCCCTTCAGAATCGAAGGGCAAAAGTCAGGGGCTTTTGAAATCGTGGACGACTTGGGCGACGCGCCGGAATATCATGCGATCCCGGTCGGCAATGCGGGCAACATCACGGCATACTGGAAAGGCTACAAAGAATACAAGCGTGCGGGTAAATCCGAGATCCTGCCGAAGATGCTGGGCTTTCAGGCGGCCGGGTCCGCGCCCATCGTTCAGGGAAAGCCCGTGGCAAACCCCGAAACCATCGCGACCGCCATCCGCATCGGCAATCCCGCGAGCTGGAAGGGCGCGCTGGAAGCCCGCGACGAATCCGGCGGCCTGATCGAGGCTGTGACGGACAAGGAAATCACGGACGCGTACCGGTTCATTGCCGAGCGCGAAGGCGTTTTTGCGGAGCCTGCTTCGGCCGCGGCGGTTGCCGGCGTGGTCAAGCTGGCGGAACGGAATTATTTTCAGGAAGGCACGCGCATTGTCATCACCCTGACGGGGTCGGGTCTGAAAGACCCCGATTTTGCGTTGAGCTTTGACGAAAAAATGGAAGCGGTCGAGCCTGATTTCGACGCGGTCCGGAAGGTCATTGGCGTATGAAATATCTCATGATCAGCTTTTCCGGCGCGGCCGATCAGCCCGCCGAGGAACTGGGCGGCAAGACGCCGCTGGAAGTGGCGAAAATCCCGAACATGAATCATTTCACCAAGGTCGGCAAGCTCGGCTCGGTGAAACTTTCGCCGGACCGCCATGAGCCGTCTTCGGACACGGCCTTTTTGAATCTGCTCGGCTACGACGCGGACAAGGTTTACACGGGGCGCGGCCCGCTCGAAGCGGCGAATCTGGATCTCGAGCTGGAAGAAAACGAAATTCCGTTCCGGATGAATTTCATCACCGAGTCTTCGGGCAACCTCGCGGACCCGACGGCCGGCGCGATCAGCACCAAAGAGGGCAAAGCTTTGATCAACTTTCTCAACAAGAAAGTGGCGAGCGGCTTTGTACGGTTTTTCGCGGGAAGCGGTTACAAGCATGTGGCCGTCCTCAAGGATTCGCACGGCTACAATGCGCTTTCGGCGCGTACCGTGAGCCCTGAAGCGATCATCGGCGAGCCGATTGAAGCGAATTTTCCGAAAGGCCCGGGCGAAGAGCTTTTGAAAAAATTGATGTTTGACGCGCGGCTTCTCCTGCAGGACCACGAAGTCAACCAGGTGCGCGTGGACCTGGGGGAAAATCCTGCGAACATGATCTGGCTGTGGGGCCAGGGCCAGCCGCCGAAGCTTGAAAAGTTTTCGGAGCGCCACGGCTTGTCCGGAGCCCTGGTGTCGCCCGCGGAATACGCCAAAGGCGCGGCGCGCCTGGCCGGATTGACGGTGGTCGACCTCGCCGAAGAGACCGGCGTTCCGGAAGTCGACAACGAACGCATGGCCAAGGCCGTCATTGAGGCCTTGAAAGAAAAAGATTTCGTGTGCTGCCACGCGCCGTCCTGCGATGAGGCCTCCCGCTTCGGCGACCTGAAGGGCAAGATCTCGGCCATCGAGGCGCTGGATTATTTCTTTTTGTCGCACGTGCGCGATTATCTTGATGCGCACAAAGACACGCGTGTGCTGATCACGCCGGCGCTTGCCGCGCCGTGGAAGATGCGCAAGCATGTGCGCGACGCGGTCCCGTTTCTCGTCACGGGTAAGAACATCATGCCCGACGAAGCGGAGAAATTTTCGGAACTTGCCGCGAAGTCCGTGGAAAACAAAGTCGCCAACGGCCGGGAACTCATCGATTCTTTCCTGGCGAAATAATTAGGAAGAAGAAAATGTCTTTGATCGTCCAGAAGTACGGCGGAAGTTCCGTCGGAAATGCCGACCGGATCCGCAACGTGGCGCGCCGCGTCGCCGCGAAGAAAAAGCAGGGCCATAAGCTGGTCGTCGTGGTGTCGGCCATGGGCGACACAACCGATGACCTGATCACGCTGGCCGAGCAGATCACGAAGACGCCGAACGAGCGCGAGATGGACATGCTGCTCTCGACGGGTGAGCAAATTTCGGTGGCGCTGCTCGCCATGGCGATCCATGAACTGGGCGTGAAGGCCATGTCGTTTACGGGGCCGCAGGTCGGCATCATCACGGACAAGTTTCACACGAAGGCGAAGATTCTCGACATCAATACGGACCGCATGCAGAAAGCGCTCGCGCAGGGTAATGTCGTGATCGTCGCGGGCTTCCAGGGCAAGACGTGCGAAGAAGAAGTGACGACACTCGGCCGCGGCGGCTCGGACCTCACGGCCGTCGCGCTGGCGAAAGCGCTGAAGGCCAAGTGCTGCGAGATCTACACGGACGTGGACGGCATTTACACCGCGGATCCGCGCCTCGTGCCGGACGCGCAGAAGATCGAACAGATCAGCTACGACGAAATCCTGGAGCTGGCCGCACTGGGGGCCAAGGTCATGCATTCGCGCTCGATCGAAGTCGGAAAAAAATTCAACGTTCCCATCTACGTGCGCAATTCGATGAATAATCACGAAGGCACGTTGATCACAAAGGAGAGTAAGCAAATGGAAGACGTCGTTGTCAGCGGCGTGGCGCTCACCGATGATGAGGCCAAGATCACGCTTTTCAAAGTCCCGGACCGTCCCGGCGTCGCGGCGAAGCTTTTCGCGAAGCTGTCGGATGCGAACGTCAACATCGATATGATCATCCAGAACAAGACGAGCACGAGCACGACCGACATTTCCTTCACGGTCTTCAAAAACGAGCTGAACCGCGCGCTTGCGGTCGTAAAAAAAGCCGCGCAGTCGCTCGGCGCGCACAGCATCCATCACGATTCCGACATCGCCAAGATCAGCGTGGTCGGCGTGGGCATGCGCTCGCATTCGGGCGTGGCGTCCAAGATGTTCGGCTGCCTTGCCCGCAAGAAGATCAATATCGACATGATCTCCACCTCCGAGATCAAGATTTCCTGCGTCATCAGCGGGAAAAAAGGCAAAGAAGCTCTCCGGGCCATTCACTCCGAATTCGGCCTGGGGAAAAAGAGCAAATAACCATGGCCGCTTCGAAGGGGAAATCCTTCCCTAAAAAAATCCTTTTCTATGACACGACCCTGCGCGACGGAACGCAGTCGGAGGGCATCAGCCTGTCCCTGCAGGACAAACTCATGATCGCCAAGCGCCTCGACGAGTTCGGCATGCATTACATCGAAGGCGGCTGGCCCGGCTCGAACCCCAAGGATCTCGCCTTTTTCAAGGAAGTCAAAAACATCGGCATTCGTCACGCCAAGATCGCGGCGTTCGGCTCCACGCGGCGCATGCACACGCGCGTGCAGGAAGACGTCAACGTCAAGGCCCTGCTGGAATCGAAGACCAAGGTGGTCACGATCTTCGGCAAGTCGTGGGATTTTCACGTGACGGAAGTCTTCAAGGTCTCGCTGAAAGAAAACCTGAACATGATTTACGAGACCGTGGCTTATCTCAAATCCAAAAAGCTGGAAGTCATTTACGACGCCGAGCATTTCTTCGACGGCTTCAAGGCCAATCCGGAATACGCGATCAAGGCGCTGCAGGCCGCGGTGCGCGGCGGCGCGGACAACCTCACGCTCTGCGACACGAACGGCGGCACGCTGCCGCACGAAGTGCGCCGCGCGATCCTGCGCGTGAAGCGCTCGTTCAAGACGCCGCTCGGCATTCACTGCCACAACGACGGCGAGCATGCGGCCGCCAATTCCATCCAGGCCGCGGGCGAAGGCGCGGTCCTCATCCAGGGCACGGTCAACGGGCTGGGCGAGCGCTGCGGCAACGCGAACCTCATGAGCATCATCCCGATCCTGCAGCTCAAAATGAAGCAGAACTGTTTTTCGCCCAAGAAGCTGAAGGAGCTGACGCAGGTTTCCTATTATGTCGCCGAGATCTGCAACATGCCGATCCCGCTGAACCAGCCGTTCACCGGCCGGGCGGCTTTTGCCCACAAGGGCGGCGTGCACATCAACGCCATGATGAAAAACCCCGGCACATACGAGCACATGGACCCGCGGGTCATCGGCAATCACCGCCGTTTCCTCGTTTCCGAGCTCGGCGGCAAGACCAACATCATGATGAAGGCCAAAGAGCTGCAGCTGAATCTGGATAAGGAATCGCCGGAAACGCGCAAGATTCTCACCGAAATCCAGAAGCGGGAGAACGAAGGCTATCAGTATGAGGCGGCCGAGGCCAGCTTTGAGCTCATGGTCCAGAAAATCCTGGGCAAAGAGAAGACTTTTTTTGCGGCGTCCGACGTTTATATTTCCGCGGAAAGCATCGGCGATGCGAATCCCACGGTGCACGCAAACGTCACGGTGAAAGTGAAGAACAAGGTGAAGCAGGGCAAGGCCCTGGGCGACGGCCCCGTCGACGCGCTTTACAAGGCGCTGCGCGAAGGGCTGATCAAGTTCTATCCCGTCATCGGTGAAATCCGCCTGACCGATTATAAAGTGCGCGTCGTCAACTCCGAGGCGGGCACGGCCGCGAAGGTGCGCGTCTTTATCGAGTTCCAGGACAAGGACCGCATCTGGACCACGGTGGGCGTGGACAAGAACATCATCGAGGCCAGCTGGATCGCGCTTGTGGACGCCATTCAGTACAAATTGCTGAAGGGTTAGCGATGAGTCTCATGGAACTCGAAAAGCAGTACAATTCGAAAGAAGTCGAGGCGCGCTGGTACCAGGTTTGGGAAGAAAAAGGCTGGTTCCGCCCGCGCTCGGACCGTGAAGGCAAGGCCGCCCACAAGAAGAAGTACGTCATCGTCATCCCGCCCCCTAACGTGACCGGCGTCCTGCACATGGGACACGCGCTCAACAACTCCATCCAGGATATTCTCACGCGCTGGCATCGCATGAAAGGCGAGGACACGCTCTGGGTGCCGGGCGTGGACCACGCGGGCATTGCCACGCAGAACGTCGTCGAGAAAAAACTCGCCAAAGAAAAGATCACGCGCAATCAGCTCGGCCGCGAAAAATTCCTCGAGCAGGTCTGGAAATGGAAAGAGGAGCACGGCAGCACGATCACGCGCCAGCTCCGCCGCCTCGGCGCTTCCTGCGACTGGACGCGCGAGCGTTTCACCATGGATGAAGGCCTTTCGAAGGCCGTGCGCGAATGCTTTGTCACGCTCTACAAACGCGGCCTGATTTACCAGGGCCATTACATTATTAATTGGTGCCCGCGCTGCCAGACCGCGCTTTCGGACGAAGAAGCCGCGCACAAGGACACGCAGGGCGCGCTTTACCACATCAAATATCCCATCGCGGGCAAGGGCAAGAAGGCCGAAGAGCCGGGCGTGGACCATATCGTGGTGGCCACGACGCGTCCTGAGACGCTGCTCGGCGACACCGCGGTCGCGATCAATCCGAAAGATCCCCGCTACAAATCGTTGATCGGCAAGAAAGTCGTACTGCCGCTGCTGGGCCGTGAAATCCCGGTGATCACGGACGAATTTGTGGATCCGGAATTCGGCACCGGCGTCGTGAAGGTGACGCCCGCGCATGATCCGAACGACTTCGAAATGGGGCGCCGCCACAAGCTGCCCGAAATCAATGTCATGCATCCCAACGGTTCCATCAACGAAAACGGCGGGCCTTATAACGGCCTCGACCGTTTCGAGGCGCGCAAGCGCGTGGTCGAAGATCTCGAGGCCCAGGGCCTTTTCGTGAAGCGCGTCGCGCACGGCCACGCGGTGGGCCATTGCTACCGCTGCGACACGGTCGTCGAGCCGTACCTTTCCAAGCAGTGGTTCGTGAAAATGAAACCGCTCGCGGAAAAAGCGCTGAAGGCGCATGCCGCGGGCAAGACAAAGTTCTATCCGGACCGCTGGACCAAGGTTTACACGAACTGGCTGGAAGGCATCCGCGACTGGTGCATCTCGCGCCAGATCTGGTGGGGCCACCGCATTCCGGTCTGGTACTGCGAGCCTTGCCGCGCCAAAGCCAAAGGCGCCGGAGACAAAGGCGTGATCGTCAGCAGCGCGGACCCGCAGAAATGCCCGCAATGCGGAAACGCGTCGCTCACGCAGGACCCGGACGTGCTGGATACCTGGTTTTCTTCCTGGCTCTGGCCTTTTTCCACGCTGGGCTGGCCGGAACAAAGCGAAGACCTGAAACATTTCTATCCCACGTCCGATCTCGTGACCGCGCCGGAAATTCTTTTCTTCTGGGTGGCGCGCATGATCATGGCCGGCCTGGAATTCATGGGCGAGGTCCCGTTCAACCGGATTTATCTTCACGGCACGGTGCGGGCGCAGAGCGGGCTCAAAATGTCCAAGTCGCTGGGCAATGCCATCGACCCGCTGGAAGTGATCGACGAAACCGGCGCGGACGCGCTGCGCTACAGCATGGTCATGCTTTCCGCGCAGGATGTTTACCTTTCCCGCGAAAAATTCGAGATGGGCCGTAACTTCACGAACAAACTGTGGAACGCGGCGCGCTTCGTGCTCATGAAGCTTGAAGGCTTCGAGACCGGCGCTTCGGAACTGGACATCCATTTGAAAAGCGCGCCCATCACCACGCGCTGGATTCTCTCGAAACTGGAAAAAACCGTGAACGAAGTGGAAAGTTACCTGCGCGCGTTCGGCATGGCCCAGGCTTCTTCAGCGGCCTATCACTTCGTGTGGAACGATTACTGCGACTGGTTTATCGAGCTGGCCAAGCCGTCGCTCGGCGAAGGTTCGCTGCACGACAAGGAAGAAACGCAGAAAGTCCTCTTTTACGTGCTCGAGCGGATTTGCAGGCTCCTGCATCCTTTCATGCCGTTCATTACCGAAGAGCTCTGGCAGAAGCTGCGCGGCATGGCCAAAGACAAGGACAAGTGGCCGGAAACGCTGCTGCTGGCCGCATGGCCCCATTCGGAAAAGCCCAGGTTCGAGGACGCGGAAGCCGAGCGCTCGATCGAAGTGCTCCAGCGCGCGGTCATCGCGATCCGCGACCTGCGCTCCAGCTTCAACATTCCGCCGATCCAGAAGCTCGATGCGGTCATTAATTCGCGCGACGCCGCGGTCCTTAAAACGCTCGAACTGTATAAAACCGAAATTGCGACCCTTGGCCGCCTTTCCGACGTCGGGATCAGCCAGGGAATTTCCAAGGCCAAAACCCACGTGGGTAATTCTTACGCGGACATGGACGTCTTCCTTAATGTGGAAGGCCTCATTGACCGCGAAAAGGAAAAAGAACGCATCGCCGGCAAGATCAAGGAAAAGGAAACGTATCTCGCCGTGCAGGAAAAGAAACTCTCGAACGAGAACTTCGTGAAGAACGCCCCCAAAGACGTCGTCGATGCCGAGCGCGCCAAGATGGATGAGGCCAAGCAGGTCATCGAATCCTATCGCAGGCAGCTTTCCTTTTTTCAATGACGGACCTTCCCGGCGGCATGATCCTCGCCACGCTCTGTTATGTCAAAAAAAACGGCAAGACCCTCATGATGCAGCGGGGCAAGCGCCCCGGGGACATGCACGCGGGCAAATGGAACGGCCTGGGCGGCAAGATGAATCCCGGGGAAACGCCGGAAGAATGCTGCGTCCGCGAAGTGCGCGAGGAATCCGGCCTCGAAGTCCGCCGGCCCAAGCTCCACGGGATCATCACCTTCCCGAAATTCAATGAGAAGCACGATTGGTACGCGTTCGTGTTTACGGCGGACGAATTCGACGGCGAGCCGTTTGCGGAATGCGACGAAGGGCGTCTGGAGTGGATCGGGGACGCGAAGGTGCCGGAGCTGCCGCTTTGGGAAGGGGACCGCGTGTTTCTAAAGTGGCTGGATCAGGAAAAGTTTTTTTCCGCGAAATTTATTTATCAGCACGGCCAGTACATCCGCCATGAGGTTGTTTTTTACTGAGCGGGAGCTTCGCCGGTTTTGGTCAGGAGGGCCGCTTCGATGCCGGGCCCTTCGAACACGCGGGTTTCGTAACCCGCGGTGGACGCGCGCAGCAGCTCGGAAAGCCCCGGCCAATGGCGCGCCGCGCGGAAGCGCCCGCTTTGCACGACCAGGATTTTTTTCCCCGCATCCATCCTCTGAGCCCCGCCTTCCGCGAGCCACTGAAACGCGTCATAGCCTTCGACTTTGGCGGCGGCCTTTCCTTCGGGCGGGGGAAAAACCGAAAAATCCAGCCCCAGGTCGGTTTCGACGTCCAGCACGATTTGATCGACGGGGTCCGGCGAGCCGGCGGCGGTGTCGCGCAGGAAATGCTGGAGCGTTTCCTTTTGGCGGACAAGACGGATGTGCGCGGCTTTGGAGCGGTATTGCCCGGCGATCAGCGGGAAATTGCCCGCGAGATTGGCAGCCAGCGTCGCGGCGATCAAAACCCGTGCGAGCCTCGTCTCGGCGCGCATGTCTTGAGCGAGGACAAGGAGCAGCGAGATCGCGGGAAACCAGTACCATCCGACGTACCGCGCATTGAACGCGCTCATGAGAAAGGAAGTCCCGGCGGCCAGAAACCAGGCTGCGAGAAAAGATCGCCTCAGGCCCGCGGCCCAGGCAAGGAAGAGGAACCACAGGAAAGCGGGCGGGTTCAGACCCCAATTAAAAAAACCGCCGTTGAACATGGCGTCCCAATGCCAGTCCTGATTCCAGAGGATCCCGGCGATGTGGCTCAGGGAATAGACTTTGTCCGGGCTGTAATGCTGCACGCGCAGCCAGTAATATTCGGGATGCAGGATCATGAAAGGATTGGCGAGATAGAATCCGATCAGGCAGCCCAGCAAAAGGCCCGGCACGAATGTCCTGGGTTTTCGCGCGGCAAGTCCCGCGGCCACGGCGAAAACCGCGTAGCAAACGCCGTTCAGTTTGAGCCCGATCGAGAAGCCGATCAAAACGGCCGCCAGCATGACCGCAGCGAAGCGTTCCGCGCGCAGCGCCGCGAAACAGCCGGCCAGTCCCGCCAGCACGGAAAAAAATTCAGGACCTGATATTTTTCCCGTCCACCACGCCATCGGAAATGTGAGCCATAAGAGCAAGACGAAAAGCCCGGAGCGCCCCTGCCGCCGGGCTTCGGCTGCGGCGGTAAGCGGGACCGCGAGGCAGGCCGCATAGGCCAGGGCGCGGAAAATCAGAAGCGGGGCCGGCGGCGCGAGGAACGCGGCCAGCAGGCTATACGCGATCCAATAGACCGCGCCGTAGATGAGGTAGCTTTCCTGCCAGAAAAAATAGCGCCAGAATCCCTGGCCCTGGAAAATGCCCGCGAAATAATAAGCGTCTTTCAGGAACCACGATTCGTCATTAGCCCACGCGCGCAGGAAATAAACCGGGACGAGGGCCAGGGCATAACCCAGGAAAAGAAAAAAAGCGGCGGTCGTTTTTTTGCTCATGAAGGCCGGATCCTCGAATGTCTTTTTATCGGCCGGAAACGCGGGTTTTAAAGAAGTCTCAGTTTTGACGGCCTCGAGCCGATAGATTGGGGCATGATGACGGAACAGAAAATAACGCGTTTGGCCGTGGTCGCCGGCGCCGGCGCCGCCTTCCTGTTCGCGGGCTGGGGGATCAGCCAGGACGAAGGACTGTCCTGGTGGAACGCGTCCTTCGCGGCCTACCTTATTCTGATTCCCTGGACGGCTTTCGGCATGCTGAAGTTCCGTTACCGCTCCATGGTCATCGGCAATTTTCTGACGGCCGGCCTGCTTGCCTTCGGCGTTTATGCCGCGCATTTTGCCTGGAGCTTCTGGCTTTTCAAAGAACCCACGGTGACCGACCGCATTCTGGCGCTTTTCCGCCCGCAGGTTTTCTGTCTGGTCGCGGGGCCCGTGATCTGGTTCCTTTATTTTTCCCGCCGCAGCGTCCGCCAGCTTTTCTCCTGAGTTTCCCGTAGGACCCCGGTAAATTTTTCGCCGCTCCTTTATTTGCGGTCTCCGCATGCCGATATTTAAGAGCCGAACGAAACTTGCTCATAAATTTATTTATAGACGAAAAGGTGCCTTATGACCATGCCTCACGAAGATCAAGCTTCGAACCATGACGCGGACCAGGTCCTGACCATGACGGGACGCAGGAAAAAGGAAACGCCCGAGCCGCTTTCCGCCGGGCAAGGCCGGATGAAAAAGCGGTAAGGAGGAGGAAAACATGACAAAGATTCTGATTGTCGACGATGAAAAAGAAATTTGCAGCCGCCTGAAGCACTACTTCACGGCCGCGGGGTATCAGGTTTTTACTGCGGGCAGGACGGCCGAGGCTTTGGGCGTGATCCGTGCTGAATCTCCGGAAGTGGTGCTGCTCGACGTTCCGGAAAAAGGATCGAGCCTGGAACTCCTCCAGCACGCGGGAAGCGAAACGCAGGTGATTCTGGTCGCCGCGGACGCGGACAATGAAAAAGTGCGCCGCGCGCTGATCTCCGGGGCTGCGGGATGCGTTGCGAAACCGTACACGATGGACGATTTGGAAGATGCCGTGCGCCGGCAGACGGGCTGCATCGCGGCGTGACCCGGCTTATTCCAGCCAGATCCGCATGACTTTCAGAATGTCGATCTGCGACAAGATGCCGACCAGCGTGTTGTCGGAATCCACGACGGGCAGCGCTCCGTACTTTTCCCTCGCCATGATGCTGACGGCCTTGTAAAGCGGGTCCTCCGGACGCACCGTCACGGGATTGGGCGTCATGACGTGTTCCAGGATCAGCGAGTCGAGTTCGGTCTCTTCGAAATAATACCCTTCCTCCGTGCGCTTGGGCGTGATGTGGCGCAGCAGATTGTCCTCCGAAACCAGCCCCACCAGTTTAAAGCGGTTGTCGACTACGGGAATGTGCCGGATGTGGTACTCCCGCAATTTCTCGACCACGGCGCTCAGCTTGTCCGAAATTTGTTCGTGCATGCCGAGCGTCGAAGAGGCCGCGCGCGCGGTGATGACCCGCCGGCTCATGACGTCCTGCACCAGGATGCTTTTCGTGAAATGATGCGGGACGAGAGAAGGGGGAAGATGCGAAGCGGGCATAGCTTCTTCGTGGGGCTTCGGCGGCGTTTCGGCCGTTTCGTGTTCCCCGGCAAAAGAAGGCTGAAGATGCGACACGGTCTTTTTTTCCGTGATGCTCCGGATGAGCTCTAAAAGCTCCGGAACCTTGAACGGTTTGGTCATGAAGCCGCTGACCGGGAGATCGTGAAAGAGGTTCCGGAATTCGTTGCGTCCGGTCATGACGATGATGGGGTAACGCGGCTTGCCGTCCACGCGGCTGGCGATGCTGTGATAAAACGCGATGCCGCCCATCTTGGGCATGGCAATGTCGAGGATGATGACGTCGGGTTTGATTTTTTCGAGAGTCTTCAGCGCTTCTTTGCCGTTGACGGCCGTGACGACTTCGTAGCCTTCGCCGCTCAGGATCTCTTCCACGAGACAGAGGAAATCCTCTTCATCGTCGATGACCAGGATTTTGGACTGCGACATGATCCCCTCCGCAAGCCCGGGCATTTTCCTTGGAAAACGCCTCTATAATTAACCCTATCACGGTTGTCCCGGCCTACAAGCAGATGCTAGAAGAAGTAATGATTGATAGTTTGCCGGGAGGGTTTTTCCCGGGGCTTGATATGCCGCGGAATTAAGTTTAATCGCTTCGGAGACAAGCAGATAGCGGGCGCCGTCCGGCAAAACCCGCGGCGGGGGGCCGGTTTCAGCGGCCCGTTTTTTGCGGATTTTCGTCAGGGCCGTCTTCTCCGCCGTGTCCCAGCCGCCGGCGCCAGGCCCCCAGTTTTTCGCGAAGGACCGGAAAGCGGTTTTCGAGCCGTACGACGAAACGATGGAAAAAAGGAATGTCCACGGAGAGCAGCAGAAGCCCCGTTCCGAGAAAAAGAATTCCCTGCAGCACGGGAAGGAAGAGCCCGAGAAAACCCAGGATCAGGAAAAGAATGCCTGAGGTGATCCGGAATATTTTGAGGAGGGGTTTCATGGAGAAATAAAATAGGGCGCACCCGTTGGAAAATCCAGGGATTTTTGCGCCCTTCTCGGCGTGCCCCGAGAGAGGGGATTGGCTCCCGGGGCACATACAAGGGAGGTCTAACACAATCTAAGGCAGCCGTCCCTTTATATGAAAGCGCCTACTCCTACGGTATCACATGGAAAGACGTGATCAAGGCCGAGGGAAAAAATGATCGAAAATACTGGAACAGAAAAAAAGGCTTGTTTGGTTTCTTAAAGAAGTGGTCCTCGAAATCCGCGGCTTCTATTGGCGTTTGACGGCCTTGCCTTCGGGGTCGTACACATCTCCCTGCACAGCCATCTCTTCTTTCGTGGGTCCTGTGGGAACGTCCGCGGCCTTTTGTTCCGCAGGGGCCTGCGCCTGCGCCGCGGTTTGCGCGGGCTGCGCAGCGGGAGCTTGAGCCGGGACCGGCTGGGCCGCAGCCGCAGCCGTGGGAGCGGGCACGACGGGCGCGGCAGGATGAGGAGCGGCGTTTTTTTCGTAGCGCTGATGGAACATCGCGATTTCGTTCTTGGCCTTGATCTCGGCCATTTTCTTCGTGTCGCTTTTCAGCGCCTGCCAGGAATCCCGCCCCTTTTGCAGGACGTCTTCGCCGGCAAAAGCCGCCGCATTCTGCTTCGTTTCCGCCATGACCGCCTTCAGGCTTTCGCGTGCTTCGGCGGAAGCGGGCTGGGGCGCCAGACTCTTGACCTCCCCGGAAGCAACCTGGGCCTGAGAAAAGGACAAGGCCTCGTCCGGCTTGACGTTGATGATGTCGCTGTCGGCGGCCTTGGTCAGGGAATCCGCCCCCGGCACCACGTAGACCGTTCCGTTCGCGACCACGGTATTGTCGGATTCGGTGGCGGCATCGAACGAGCGCATGAAGGTCGTGGAGCGCACGCCTCCGACCGCGGTCGGCGTGATCACGTCGTAGGTCGAGCCTTCGGGCAGCCCGCCGAGATCATTGTAAATCGCGCCGTTGGAAATATAAATGCGCGTGGGCTCGATCGAGAGAAATTCTGCGAGGCTGTTGGCCGCGATCCTGGCCGTGTTCAGGAAAAAAGCGTCGTAATGGATTTCGACGAAGGAGTTTTCCGAGGTCTTGATCTGATCTCCGTTTTCGATGACCGTTCCTTTGACGACGGGCTCCCAGGTATCCTTACCCTTTTTGAGGATCATGACTTCGCCCTGGAGATTGAACACGTCGGCCTTCTGGTCCACGAGGCTGTTCTCGGAAAGATCGGGGCCTGCGGGAGACGGCGCCGACGGAGCGGCGGGAATTTCGGCGGCGGGCTGCGGTGCCGCGGCTTCGGGGACCGGTGCCGCCGGAGGATGGGCTTTCTTCAGAAACACGACGGCGACTGCGGCGGCCGCAAGCAACACGGCCAAAAAAAGGATTTTGTTCTTCATGGGTCCCCCTCTTTATTCCCCCGCGGCTGCGCGGTGGATGCTATGGATACGTACCCCGAAAACGGTCTCATTCTACGAGCAAGCCGGTCGGAGTCAACGGTAATCCGCCGGGCGGCGGCCGGGAACCGGGCCTTTGGCAGGGACCCGGGGATGCCGATAATCAAGCACCTCCATGAAACCTAAGGATCGCAGACGCAACATCGAAATCCTCCTCGGAGCAGGCTTGATGCTGCTCCTGGCCGCGCTTACTTCGGCCAGGGGATTCGAGCCTTTCGAAAAACTTTTCCTGGACGCCCATTTCCGCCTTCAATCCGGGAAAAAATTTCCGGAAGACATTGCCGTGATCGGCATCGACGAGGCCAGCCTGGACGTCATCGGGCGCTGGCCCTGGTCCCGTGATCTTCATGCCGCGCTCATCGGCCTTTTCCGGCACGAATCCTTTCAGCCTGCCGCACTCGGGTACGACGTCCTTTTCGAAGTCAAAAGCACGGCTTCCCCGGAAGGCGACGAACTGCTCGTCCATCAGGCCGGCGCTTTGGAGGGAAGGGCCGTGACCGCCTATTTTTTCGAAAAGGGAAAACCCGCCGCGGAAGAGGTCAACGAATCAAAGGAAAAGGAACTGGAGCGGTTCGCGCTCCGCGTTTCGGGCCCGGCGCCGGAACATCTGGAAGAGGCGCAGAAGGTCTCGCTTCCTTTCCTCGATCTTGCCAGGGCGAGCAGCCTCGCCTTCGTAAATACGCCGATGGATACCGACGGCCGCACGCGCCATGCCCAGCTGCTCATCCGTTATAAAGGAAAGGTGTATCCGTCCATGGATCTCCTGATCGCCCTGATTTATCTCCGGACGAATCTCGCGGACGTGCATGTCGAAAGGCGCGGCGTGGTCCTGGAAAAAAGCAGCCGGGGACGCATCGTGATTCCCGTGGACGAAGAAGGCAAGATGATCATTAATTATTTCGGAAGCTCGCGCGTCATTCCCACGTATTCCTTTGTGCAGGTCATGAACGAAGGCAAGGCCTGGATGGAGGGCGGCAAGCCGCCGCCGCTTTTGCGCGCGTTGAAAGGGAAGATCGTTCTGGTCGGCGTCACCGCGCTCGGGCTGGGCGACCGGCGTGTCACGCCGCTTGCCCAGTATGAGACCGGCATCAGCCTCCATGCGCACGCCATCGGCAACATCCTGCGGGGCAATTTTCTGGTGAAGGCTTCGGAGCCGCTGGCCTGGGGCGCGTTCGTGCTGCTGGGGCTCACCGCGCTGTGGCTCACCATGCAGCTTCCCGTGCAGCGGGCCTTGCCCGCCATGCTCGCGCTCGGCGTTTTGTATTTCGCGGCCACGCATTTCTTTTTTATCCAGGGCCTGTGGCTTCCCATGGCGGGCCCGGTGGCGGAAATGACCGCGGTTTTTATCGGCGTGACCTGTTTCCGTTATTTCACCGCGCTGGAAGAATTGAAGCGTACGCAGCAGCAGCTGATCCAGTCCGCGAAAATGGCGGCGCTTGGAGAGCTGTCCTCAGGCATGGCGCACGAATTCCGGAACATCCTTTCTTCTATAAGCCTGCACGTGGAGTACGCGCTGAGACCCGGAATGCCGCCGGACAAGACGCAGAAGAACGCGGTCATGGCCCGTCAGGTCATCCGGAACGCCGTCGACATCTTGAACGGGCTGCTGACCTTCGCGAGAAAAAAAGAATCGGTGAAGGTCCGCGGCAATCTCAAGAAGACGGTCGAAGACGCGCTGATGCTCGTGGAAAAGGACCTGGCGGTCCGCAACGTGAAAGTGGTTTTGGAGCTGCAGGACGTGGAAGACGTGGCCTTCGACGCGGGCCAGATTTCTCAAGTCGTGCTGAACATGGTCCAGAACGCCCGCGACGCGATGGAGAAGCAGGAAGACAAGCGGCTTGTGCTGCGCCTTGCCCGGCAGCCGGACGGCGCGCGAATCGAGATCGCGGACAACGGCCCGGGAATAGCGCCGTCCGTCCTCAAGCATCTTTTCCAGCCTTTTGTGACGACCAAGCCCGAAGGCCATGGGACGGGACTCGGACTTTCCGTCTGTCACGGCATCGTCGAAAACCATGGCGGCAGAATCACGGTCGAGACTTCCCCCGCCAAAGGCACGGCCTGGTCGATTTTTATTCCCGCGTAGTTAAGCCCTCAGAAAGGTAGCGCCTCCGAAGATAAGGGCGTAGAGCAGAAAGCACATCCACGCAAAAGTGATACAGATTTGAGTTTTCATATTTCCCCCTTGGAAATAGGTAAAACTATTGAAAATTTACCCGTTTTGGAGGCGTAAAAAAGGGCCTGAAAATACGCACTAGGGCCTGCTAGACCTTAGTAGGACATGGCAGAAAACCGCGCTAAAAAAGTTATAAGAAGTTTGAAACTTACCCGCCCCGGAAGCCTCAAAACCGTTGTCCCGTACAAAACTTAGCGCGAATGCTTTTAGTCCCGCCCGGCTCTGGCCGATAAACGGGGCATGCGCCTGCGTTTTTGGACTTTTATCCTGACCTTCGTGCTGATCGCCCCGGCGGCTTATGCCGCGCCGGCGCCGGAGTCCCGTCCTGCCGCTGCCGAGGCCAAAGCCGCGCCGCAGGACCCGGTTCCGTCCCGTACCCCCGCGCCCAAGGCCCCGGATTTCAGATCGCTTCTCGAGCAGGCCCGCGCGCTCGCGGACCAGAAAAATTGGGACGATTCTGAGGCCCTTTATCTGAAGATCACCCAAAGCCCTGTCGTCGAAGACCGCATCAAGGCCTACGAAGGATTGATCGAGGTGTATAATAAATTGCGCTTTTCGAAGAAAGCCGGCCGCGTGGAAAAGAAGCTCGAAGAGGAAAAGAAGTTTGTGGAGCGGCTTGTACCGGCGGGCGATTCCTATTATCAGAAATACACCGTGCGCAAAGGCGACACGTACGGGAAAATCGCGGCCCGAAACGGCATCAGCCAGAAATGGCTGGAGCGCGCGAACAGCGGCAAGCTCCTGAAAGCGGATGACGAAATTCTTCTGCCCCGCACGCGTTACGAACTGGTCGTGGACAAGGCCAGCAAAACGCTGACCTGGAAACGCGGCGAAGAGGTCATCAAGACTTACTCCGTTTCCGTGGGGCGCGAAGGCATGGAAACGCCGGAAGGGGAATTCCGGGTCGAGCATAAGGTCAAGGATCCGGTCTGGTACTGGATGAAGAAGGAAATTCCGGCGGGGAGCGTGAAGAATCTTTTGGGAACGCGGTGGCTGGGGCTGAACCACAAAGGTTACGGCATCCACGGAACGCGAAACCCGAAAAGCATCGGAGCGGCCATGAGCCATGGCTGTATCCGGATGCACAACCAGGACGTGGAAGAAATTTTTCCCTGGATCCCGGTAGGCACGCCGGTCATCATTCAGAACGGGGCAGCCTCTCCGCGGAGTGCGGGCTAAGAGCTATTTTGCGGCGACGATCTTCTCGAAAAACATGCCCTGGAAGCAAAAAACCATGAAAAGGGCGAACCCGCCGAGCACGAGGACCGCCGCGATGATCATGATCGTCGCAAATGCCTTATTGTCCGGCTCTCCGGGTTCGATCAATTCGCGCTGGCGTTTCGGCTTTTGGGGGGGCTCCGCTTCGGGAGTTTCGGTGGGGTCGGCCATGATGTCTCCTCGGGTTCAACGGCTTAAAATACGGAAAAGGGCGGATACGGCCTGAGCCGTCCGTTCTTAATAAAAATACATGGCAAATCCTGAAAATTCAAAATCTCAAGCCTCCCGAAGCCCCAGAGTTCTGGTCGTCGTCCCTTGTTATAATGAAGAAGCCCGCCTTCCTTCCGACCGGTACACGGAGTTCATGCGCCGGGAAAAGGACTTCGGATTCCTCTTCGTCGACGACGGCAGCGGAGACCGGACCTTCGACGTCCTCCAAAAGCTGGCCGCCCAGAATCCCGGCTCCTGCCAGATCCTGAAACTCGAAAAAAATTCCGGCAAGGCCGAGGCCGTGCGCCGGGGATTCGTCCAGGGGCTGACTTCCGGTTCCGACTACCTGGCCTTCTGGGATGCGGACCTTGCCACGCCTCTGGAAGTCCTTCCCACGTTCCTGAAAATTTTCGAAGAACGCCCGGTGCTGGAAATGATCTTCGGCGCGCGCGTCAAGCTCATGGGCCATGACATCAGGCGCCAGACCACGCGTCATTATCTGGGACGCATTTTTGCCACGTTCGCCTCGCATACGCTTCGCCTGGAAATTTACGACACGCAGTGCGGCGCCAAGATGTTCCGGAAGACCGACACGCTGGTCCGGATGTTCGAGACGCCCTTTTTGTCCAAGTGGATTTTCGACGTGGAATTGATCGCCCGGTTCCTCAAAGACAAAAAGCCCATCCGCCGGGACCAGATCGAAGCCCTTATCTATGAAATGCCTCTTCCCGCCTGGTACGACGTGGCCGGATCCAAAGTGAAACCCGGGGATTTCTTCAAAGCCATCGGCGAGCTCTGGCGCATCCGCAGCGCTTACAAGTAAGTTTCCCCCGGAATTGATCGTCCCTCGGCCCTGTGATAAGATGGCCCCTTATGAGCAAGATCACCGTTTACCAAAAGCCAACCTGCACCACCTGCCGCGAGGTCTACAAGGCCTTGCAGGAAAGCGGCGTGGCTTTCGACGCGGTCAATTATTACGTGGACCCGATCCCGAAAACCAAGCTTAAGGAGCTGCTCAAAAAGATGGGCATCAAGGGGCAGGAACTTTTCCGGACCAAGGAAGAGATTTACAAAAAGCTCAAGCTCTCCGGCCGCGACGTGAGTGACGAAGAAGCCTTGGACCTGATGGCAAAATATCCCGACCTCATCCAGCGGCCCATCGTGGAAAAAGGCGCGAAGGCCATCCTCGCCCGGCCTGCCGAGCGTCTCAAGGAAATTTTATGATGACGGCCGAGCGCGCCCCGAAAGCCCAAAAAGAAAAGAAAGCTTCTCCGGTTTCCTCGTTTATTCCGTCTGAAAAAACCCGTGCCCTTTTGCGCGCGGCCTTTGACGAAGATTTTGGCCGCGGCGATCTCACGTCGGAGCTTGTGGTCTCCAAAACCGCGGTCGCCACCGCGAAAATTTTCGCCCGCGAACCCGGCATTTTCTGCGGTGCCCCAGCGCTGCTCGAAATTTTTAAATGCGCGGACCCGGCCCTGCGCGCCGAGTTTCCGGTGAAAGAAGGCGCGAAGTTTCGCAAGAACACGGTGGTTCTCATCCTCGAAGGCCCCGTGCAGTCGATCCTCAGAGCCGAGCGCACCGCCCTGAACCTGCTCGGGCATCTTTCCGGGATCGCCACCATGACGCGCGCTTTTGTCGATGCCGTGAAAGGCTATCCGGTCCTCATTCTTGACACGAGAAAAACGATGCCGCTGTGGCGCGAGCTCGAAAAATACGCGGTGCGCGCGGGCGGTGGACGCAACCATCGCATGGGGCTTTACGACGCTGTTTTCGTGAAAGAGAACCACCGCCCGTACGGCGACCTGAAAAAACTCAGCGGTTTCAAGGGCAGCGTCGAGATCGAGGTGCGCAACCGCGAGGAGCTGCGCGAAGCCGTGAAGCTGCATCCGCGCGTCATCCTCTTCGATAATTTTCCGCCTTTCCGCCTCAAGCAGGTCGTGCAGATCGCGCGCCGGCTCGCGCCCGAGACCATCCTCGAGGCTTCCGGCGGCATCACGCTGGAAAACGTCGGCCATTACGCGGCCATGGGCGTGGACTGGATTTCCGTGGGCGCGCTCACGCACTCGGTGCGCTCGCTGGATTTTTCGCTTCTCCTGAAATAAGCTTTCAAACCCTCCCAAAGAACAAGGGACCCATGCCGGTTTTCCAACTCTCCTCCAAGATGAAACCCAAAGGCGACCAGCCGCAGGCCATCGAAAAGCTCGTGCGCGGTTTCCAAGAGGGAAAAAAAGAGCAGGTGCTGGTCGGCGTGACCGGTTCGGGCAAGACCTTTGCCATGGCCAACGTGATCGCGCAGGTCGGCAAGCCCGCGCTGGTGATCTGCCACAACAAGACGCTCGCGGCGCAGCTCTACTCCGAAATGAAAGACCTGTTCCCCGAAAACGCCGTGGAGTATTTCGTTTCCTATTACGATTATTATCAGCCCGAGGCGTACATCGCGCACACGGATACCTACATCGAAAAAGATTCGTCGATCAACGACAATCTGGACCGGCTGCGGCTTTCGGCCACGAGCTCGGTTTTGTCGCGGCCCGACACGATCATTGTGGCCAGTGTTTCATGTATTTACGGTTTGGGTTCGCCGGAAGACTGGAAGGGCATGCTGGTCCGGCTGGAAAAAGGCCAGGTCTTTGACCGCGACGCGTTCATCGACGCGCTGATCGGCATTCAGTATTCGCGCGTGGAAACTGAATTGACGCGCGGCACGTTCCGCGTACGCGGCAACCGCGTGGACCTTTATCCTGCGTATGGGCAAAACCCCGAACGCATCGAATTCGACGCGGAGCGCGTGACCAGCCTGGTGCTGCTCGAAAAGATCAAGCTGACGCCGCTGCGCGAGCTGGACCAGGTCGCGGTGTATCCGGCCAAGCATTTCGTGACGCCGTCCGAACGCATGGAACCTGCGCTCGAAGGCATTCGTCTGGAGCTGGCGCAGCGCATCAAAGAGCTCACATTGCAGGGAAAAGACCTCGAGGCGAAAAGGCTGGAGTCACGCACGCGCTACGATTTGGAGATGCTGCGCGAAGTGGGCTTTTGCTCGGGGGTGGAAAATTATTCGCGGCATTTGAGCGGGCGCGCGCCCGGCTCCACGCCATCGACGCTGATCAATTATTTCCCGAAAGACTTTCTCACGCTCGTCGACGAATCGCACCAGACGCTCCCGCAGATCCGCGGCATGTTCAACGGCGACCAGGCGCGCAAGAAAGTGCTCGTCGAGCACGGTTTCCGCCTGCCGTCGGCGCTCGACAACCGGCCGCTGCGATTCGAGGAATTCGAGCGCGCGATAGGGCAAGTGCTCTACGTTTCCGCGACGCCGTCCGAGTATGAGCTCAGCCGCGCAGACCAGAAAGTCGAGCAGATCATCCGGCCCACGGGACTCCTCGATCCTGAAATTGAAGTCCGGGCGACAGAAGGGCAGATCGACGACTTGATCGGCGAGATCAAAGCGCGCGCGAAGAAAAACGAGCGCGTGCTGGTCACGACGCTCACGAAAAAAATGGCCGAAGACCTGAGCCGCTACCTCAAGGAAGCGGGCATCAAAGTGAATTACCTTCATTCGGAGTTCGACGCCTTCGAGCGCGTGGAAATCCTACGCGACCTGCGCCTGCAAAAGTACGATTGCATTGTCGGGATTAACCTTCTTAGAGAAGGGCTGGACCTTCCGGAGGTATCGCTTGTCGCGGTGCTGGACGCGGACAAGGAAGGTTTTCTTCGCAGCGATGTTTCTTTGATCCAAACCGCGGGCCGGGCGGCCCGCAACGTCAACGGCAAGGTCATCATGTACGGGGACAAGATCACGGATTCCATGAAAAGGGCCATGGACGAGACTTCCCGGCGCCGCCGCATCCAGATGGATTACAACGAAAAGAACGGGATCACGCCGGCCACCATCAAAAAGGAAATCCGGGAAGGCATCGAGAAGTGGAACGACGCCGAGGAGATGGTCGCCGAGGTGGTGGGGGAAAGCCAAAAGGAATATGAGATCAAGAGTTACCTCGCGTATCTGAAAAAGCGCATGGAAACCGCGGCCCGCGCGCTGGAGTTCGACAAGGCCGCCCGCTACCGCGATGAAATCCGCCGTTTGGAGGAAAAAGAGGGCGTTGCGGAGAGTATTTTGAAGCCCCGCAAAGCCTGATGGGGCGGGGAAAAGCCGGATGCGAAAAAAAATATAAAATCCTCGTAATACCGATTGACACAGACTCTTGGCCGACCCTATAATTCCGGCTTAATGGCACCAATTACAAAGGAATTAACAGTGAATGCATTGAAGATGATCGAAGAAAACAAGCTCATCGCCGTCATTCGTTCCAGCTCCGCGGACGATGCCGAAGCGATGATCAAAGCCGCCATTACGGGCGGTTTTCGCATTTTCGAAATCTCCATGCAGACCCCGCAGGTCATTCGCCTCCTGGAAACGTATTCCAAGAAGGAGAATTTCCTCTTTGGTGCGGGCGCGGTGACCGACGGCGAGATGGCCCAGCGCGCCATCAACGCGGGTGCCCAGTTCGTTTCTACCCCGTATACCGATGACGAAGTCATCAATGTGGCCAAGCACAACAACACGTTCGTGATCCAGGGCGCGTTGACTCCCACCGAAATCATCAACGCCTATCAGCTGGGCGCCGACCTGGTGATGGTTTATCCCATCGCTCCTTCGGGCGGGCCGCAGTATCTCAAGGCGATTCGCAATTCTCTTCCTTCCGTTAAGCTCATCACCGCCGGGGGCGTCAACCTTGACAGCCTCTTCGAATACCTTAAGGACAGCATCGCGGTCTGCATCAAGCAGTCGCTTTTCGAGCGTCCGCTTGTACGAACTGACAACTGGCAGGAAATCACGGAAAGAGCCAGGCAGTTCAACCAGAAGCTCGAAACCATTAAGGTATCCCGGTAATTCTTCCCTGAAGTTCTTTCCGAATCATTTCCTGAAGAATCCCGAACTGTTTTTTCAGGGGGAGCGTGTCTTTTTTAAGCTAAGTCCTTGTTGTGCCGTTATTTAGGTTTTGATGGGCAGCCTGGCCGCAGGGCGGCAAAGGCAAGAACGTGGATTGACTTTGCGGGTCGGATGATTATAATAACCTGTGTCTTTCCATAGAGTTACGTCAAAGCGTTCAAGAAATTTCGAGGCCAAAGTCTGTCTTTTTTTCAGGTCCCGTCAGGATTCGTTTTAACTTCCAACGGAAGGATCGAAATTGAGATTTAATCTCAGGCGGAACTTTTTTTTCTTTTTGTCGCTGGCGGTGAGCCTTGCGGGATTTAAATCCCCGGCGGGCGCGGACACGTTTTACGGGAACTCACCGACCGGACTTTTGGATTTGTCGGCGGAGTACCGGTATCCGGTGTTTTTGTACGTGCCTCAGAATTACAAGCCGGACCGGAAATACCCGCTGATTATTACCGTGCCGGACGAAGGCGAATCGCCGGAAAAGAACATCGAATACTGGACGAACCTGGCCAAGCGCCGGAGCCTTTTGGTTTTGAGCGCCACGAACCTCTGGCCCGAAGATACACCGTACAGCATGGACGAGTGGATCCTGAAGATCAAGCGGGAGATCAGCCAGCGGTATCAGGTCGATCCGAGCAAGATTTTTCTGACGGGGAAAAAGGGCGGAGCTCAGTACGCGGGATACCTCGCCACGAATTATCCCGAGGAATTCTCGGCCGTCGTGCTGATGAACGGCCATTGGGACGGAAAATTCGGAAAGCTGCTGCATTTGAGAAATCGTCCCGCGAAGCAGATTCCATTTCTGGTCGTAGCGAACGAAGGCGATCAGCCGTTGATCGACGCCGTGGAAAAAAGCGCGGCCAAGTTTGAAAAGAAGGGTTATCTCGTCACCCTGATGAAAGCGAAAGAAGATGAGCAGAATTCCCAGGAATTCAAAGAAAAACTTCTGGAATGGGGACAGACGAGCTCCGAGACGTGGGGACGCAAGATCCGCGACAGCCAGAAATCCTGGAAAGAAAAAAGCCTGAATTGGATGGAAAAATTTTTCAGAGTTTGAGGTCCCTTCTTTGGGGGCTCATCCTGAATGAAACGCTTCTTCGGCGCAAAGCTGAAGGGTCATTAAAAAACGAAGGGATTAATTTTTTATGAAGCTGACCGGCGCGCAAATCATGATCAAGTCCTTGGAACTGGAAGGGGTGGACGCTATTTTCGGGCTGCCCGGCGGAGCCATTCTGCCGACCTTCGATGCCCTTTATGATTCCAAGAAAATTAAATTCTACCTGGTGCGCCACGAACAGGGCGCGTCCCACATGGCGGACGGCTACGGCCGCGCCACGGGAAAACCCGGCGTTTGCCTTGTGACCTCCGGCCCCGCGGCCACGAACACGGTGACGGGACTTGCGACGGCATTCATGGATTCGGCGCCGATGATCTGCATCACGGGCCAGGTCGCGACGACGGCCATCGGCAGCGACGCGTTCCAGGAAGCCGACGTGGTCGGCATCACGCGCCCGGTCACCAAGCACAATTATCTCATCACGAACGCGAATGACGTCGCGCGCATCGTGCGTGAGGCGTTCCACATCGCGCGCACCGGCCGCCCCGGCCCCGTGCTGATCGATTTTCCTGTCGACGTGAGCCGCCAGGTCGTGGATTTCGAATGGCCGGAAGAAGTGCAGCTGCGCGGCTACAGCATCCCGAGCCATGGCGACGCGGAACAGATCCGTAAGGCCGCGGAACTGATCAAGCAGGCCAAGCGTCCCGTGCTGTACGTGGGCGGCGGCGCCGTGGGTTCGGGCGCGAACAAAGAAGTTCTGGAGCTCGTGGAAAAAACCGGCATTCCGATTACTACGACGGTGCTGGGTCTCGGCATTTTCCCGGAAGATCATCCGTCTTCCTTGCGCATGCTGGGCATGCACGGCACCGTGTACGCCAACTACGCCGTGCAGAAATCCGATCTCTTGATTGCCGTGGGCGCGCGCTTTGACGACCGCGTCACGGGCAAGATCGACAAATTCTGCCCGCACGCGAAGATCGTGCACATCGACATCGATCCCGCGTCCATTTCCAAGACCGTGAAGGTGGACGTTTCGATTGTCGGCGACGTGAAGCCTGTCCTGCGCCAGCTGAATAAGCTCGTCACCAACAAGCGCAAAGACATCAAAGAGTGGCTGGACCAGATCGCGGAGTGGAAGAAGAAGCATCCGCTGAAATACCGCAAGGACGGCGAAGCGCTGCGCCAGGAAGAAATCATCGCCAGGCTCGGCGAGATCACCAAGCACAACGCGGTCGTGACGACCGGCGTCGGCCAGCACCAGATGTGGGCGGCGCAGTGGTACCAGTTTAAGGCCATGCGCAGCATGCTGACTTCCGGCGGCTTGGGCACGATGGGTTACGGCCTTCCCGCGGCGATCGGCGCGCAAATTGGCAGGCCGGGCGAGCCGGTGATCTGTATCGATGGTGACGGTTCCATCCAGATGACGATGTGCGAACTGACGACGGCGGCGTACTACAACATTCCCGTGAAGCTTTTCATCATGGACAATTCGCATCACGGCATGGTTCGCCAGTGGCAGGAGCTTTTTTATAATCAGAGATTTTCCGGCTCCGTGCTCGGGCCGTCGAACCCCGACTTCCTGAAAATTGCCGAAGGCCACAGGGTCCTCGGGCTGCGCATGGAAACGCACGATGAAGTCGACAGCGTGATCAAGAAGGCCCTGGCCCACAAAGGCCCGGTGCTGGTCCACTGCATCGTCGCGAAATCCGACAACGTTTATCCGATGGTGCCTACCGGGGCCGCCCTCGACCAAGTCATGGACATGGCGTAATCCTTCACTCAAACAGAGGAGTTGTTATGAAGCAAAAGCATATCATTTCGGCGCTGGTGGAAAATCATTCGGGCGTTCTCTCCCGCGTTTCGACGCTCGTGTCCGGCCGCGGTTTCAACATCGATTCGCTGGCCGTGGGTGAAACGCATGACCCGACGGTTTCCCGCATGACGATCGTCACGGTGGGCGATGCCCGCGCGCTGGAGCAGGTGATCAAGCAGCTCGGCAAGCTGATCGACGTCATCAAGGTCGTCGACATCAACACCGACGAAATGATCGACCGCGAGCTGATGCTGGTCAAAGTGAACGCTGCGACCCAGAGCCGCAGCGACGTCATGCAGATCGTGAACACCTTCCGCGCCAAGGTCGTCGACGTGAATCCCAACAGCATGGTCATCGAAGTGACCGGCGGGGAAAGCAAAGTCGACGCCATGCTCGAACTTCTCACGCCGTACGGCATCAGCGAAGTCGTACGCACGGGGCTTGTCGCCATGTCGCGCCGCAGCACGCTCGTCGCGCCCGCCAAGGTCGCGCTGAAGACGAAAAAGCTGAAGGCGACCAAGGAAGAAGCCCTTGCCCTCCGCAAGAGAGAAGCGGCGAAGAAAAAGTCTCGCCAGATGGCGAAAGACGGCCTTTAATCCACTTCCAGAAATTATTCTGAGATCAAAAAACGAGAGGAAATAACCATGGCAAAAATCTATTACGACAAAGACGCTGATTTGAACGTGCTGAAAGGCAAGAAAGTGGCCATCGTCGGCTACGGCATCCAGGGCCGCGGGCAGGGACTCAACCTGCGCGACTCCGGCGTGGACGTGATCATCGCCCAGCGCAAGGGCGGCAAGAACTACGACCAGGCCGTCGAAGACGGTTTCAAGCCGGTGGAAGCGGACGAAGCCGCGAAGCAGGCGGACGTCATCCAGATCCTCACGCAGGACCACCTGCAGGCCGAGATTTACGAAAAGAGCATCAAGCCCCATCTGAAGCCCGGCAAGGCGCTCCTTTTTTCGCACGGTTTCAACATTCACTTCGGTTACATCAAGCCGCCGAAGGAAGTCGACGTGTACATGATCGCCCCCAAGGGCCCGGGCGCGCTGGTGCGCACCCAGTTTCTCGAAGGCGGCGGTGTTCCGTGCCTCGTGGCGATTCATCAGGACGCTTCCGGCACCGCGCTGAAGCATGCGCTGGCCTATGCGAAAGCGATCGGCGGCACGCGCGCCGGCGTGATCGAAACGAATTTCAAGGAAGAGACGGAAACCGATCTCTTCGGCGAACAGGTCGTGCTGTGCGGCGGCCTCTCCGAACTGATCCGCGCGGGCTACGACACGCTCGTGAAAGCGGGCTACCAGCCGGAAATGGCGTACTTCGAATGCCAGCACGAAGTGAAGCTGATCGTCGACGCGATTTTCGCCGAAGGCATCAGCGGCATGCACCGCCGCGTGTCCGACACGGCCGAGTACGGCGATTATTCCCGCGGCAAGCGCATCATCACCGATGAAACGCGCAAGACCATGGCGAAGATCCTGGACGAAGTCCGTACCGGCAAGTTCGCGCAGGAATGGATGGACGAGAACAAGAACGGCCGTCCTAACTACAACAAGATGCGCAAAGAATGCGACGAGCACCCGATCGAAAAAGTCGGGACTGAGCTGCGTTCCATGATGCACTGGATTAAGAATCCGACCGCCAAGGTTCCGGCGGCCAAAGCGGGGGCTGCAAGGTAAACAAAATGGTTTCGAACAGACGTAAAATCCACATCTTCGACACGACGCTGCGCGACGGCGAGCAGTCTCCCGGCGCGTCGTTGACACCCGAAGAAAAACTCAAGATCGCCGTGCAGCTCGAGCGTCTCAACGTGGACGTGATCGAGGCGGGCTTTCCCGCGTCGTCACCCGGCGAACTCCGCGCGGTCAGCATGATCGCCGAGCGCGTGCGCAAGCCCGTCATCTGCGGCCTCGCGCGCATGGTGGAGCGCGACATCGAAGCCTGCCGCCAGGCCCTGGAAAAGGCCCGGCGCAAGCGCCTGCATGTTTTTCTGGCGACCTCGCAGATCCATCGCGAGTTCAAATTGAAGAAGGACAAGAAGGAAATCCTGCACCTGGTCTCGCGCATGATCAAGGACGCGCGCCGGCATTTCGACCAGCTGGAATTTTCGCCCGAAGACGCATCGAGGACCGAGCCTCAGTTTTTGACGCAGGTCGTTTCCGCGGCCATCGACGCGGGTGCCACGTCCATCAATGTTCCGGACACGGTCGGCTACGCCGTGCCCCGCGAATTCGGCGAGCTCATTTCCTTTTTGGTAAAGAAAAATCCCGGCCTCGGCAAAAAAGTGGTGCTGTCGGTCCACTGCCACAATGACCTGGGCCTGGCCGTCGCCAATTCGCTGGCCGCGATCATGGCCGGGGCGAATCAGGTGGAATGCACCGTGAACGGCATCGGCGAGCGCGCCGGAAACGCGGCCATGGAAGAAATCGCCATGGCCATCGACACGCGCCGTGATTTGATCGACTGTTTTACCGAGTTGAAGCTGAACGAGATCTCGAAGGCCTCGAGGCTCGTCTCGTCGCTCACCGGCATGGTCGTCCAGCCGAACAAAGCGATCGTGGGCCGCAACGCGTTCTGGCATGCCTCGGGCATTCATCAGGACGGTGTCCTGAAAAAGCGGCAGACGTACGAGATCATGGACCCGAAGAAAATCGGGCTGAAAGGCAACCAACTCATGCTGGGCAAGCTGTCCGGCCGCCACGCGTTCGTCGAGCGCGTGAAGAAAATGGGCTTCAAGGTCAGCGAAGACGACATGGACCGCGCGTTTGCGGCGTTCAAGAAGCTGGCGGACAAGAAAAAATACGTGTTCGACGAAGATATCGAATCGATCATGGAAGACGTGGGCGCGAACGTTCCCGAGATCTGGAAGCTGGATTACCTGAAGGTCACGACCGAAAGCGCGCGCGCCGCTTCCGCGGACATCCGGCTGTCGCATGAGGGAACCCTGCGCGAGGCTTCTTCGCATGGCGACGGCCCCGTGGATGCGTGTTATAAGGCCATTGAAAAAATCGTGAAGTCCGGCGCGGCACTTGCCAATTACGGGATCCGTTCCGTGACCGCGGGAAAAGACGCGCTCGGCGAAGTGGTCGTGAAGCTGAGCCTCCAGTCCGAGGAAGTCACGGGCCGCGGCACGAGCACCGACATCATCGAAGCAAGCGTGAAAGCTTATCTTTTCGCCCTCAATAAAATCTTTTCCCAGAGCGTGCCGGGAAGACGGCCCGGTTCTTTGTCCGGACTGTAATCAGGGACGAAAAGCGGTAATGGCGGGACCCAGGGTGAAAAAAAACGAAGCATTCAGTCTGTTCGGCATTTTCGGCTACCCTTTGGCGCATTCCCTTTCTCCCGACATGCAGGAAGCGGCTTTCGAAAAGCTCGGCATGCAGGCCTTTTATCTCGTCCTCGAGCTGGGACCCCGGCGTTTCCGGAACGTGATGGCGCGCCTTCGAAAGGCGCCGCTCCAGGGTTTCAATGTCACGGTTCCTTATAAAGAAACCGTGCTTCCTTACCTGGACAAGGTCAGCCTCGAGGCCTCGCGCATCGGCGCGGTCAATACGGTTTACCGGCGCGGAAAATCCTGGCGAGGCGCGAACACCGATGTCCATGGTTTTTTGAAATCGCTGGAAGATGAGGCGGGTTTTAAAGTCCGCGGCTGTAAGGCCGCGGTGCTCGGCGCGGGAGGCGCGGCGCGAGCGGTCACCTACGCGCTCGCGGAACGCGGCGCCCGCGAAATCACGCTGATTAACCGTAACAGGGCCCGGGCCTCGCGTCTTGCCCGTGAATTCGGAAGTATTTTCAAGCGCGTGCGCCTGAACGCTCTGCCGCTGGATCCGAAAGCGGCCCCGGTGTTGGCGGATGCCGCGCTGGTCGTGAATGCGACGTCCGTCGGCCTGAAGGGCGGATCTCCGGTGCCCGGTGCCTGGATTCCGAAGGCGGCCGGCAAACCGAAGCTTTTTTTCGATCTGATTTATTTTCCGCGGGAAACACAATTTCTCAAAGAGGCCCGGAAAAAGGGCCACCGCGTGCTGAACGGCACGGGCATGCTTGTGCACCAGGGCGCGCGCGCCTTAGAATACTGGACCGGCAAAAAAGCACCGGCCGGCGTGATGCGCGCGGCGCTTTTGAAAGCGCTCGAAGCGAGGGAAGGGAAGAAAACGGCATGATCGCCGCCATGTTCTTTTTGTTCGGCATTATTTTTGGCAGCTTTTTGAACGTCTGCATCCACCGCTTCCCCCGGGAAGAATCGATCGTTTGGCCCGGTTCGCATTGCCCGGGCTGCAACGGCGCCATCGCGTGGTACGATAACATTCCGCTGTTCAGTTTTCTGGCGCTGCGGGGCAAGTGCCGGAAGTGCAAGGCGCCGATTCCCATGCGGTATTTCTGGGTGGAACTGGCGACCGGCGTCATCTGGATGATGTTCGGCATGCAGTACGGCCTTTCGCTCATGACCGCGGCCGGCATTGTTTATTTCACGATCCTGCTGGCAATCACGGCCACGGATTTCGAAACCGGATACATTCCGGACAAGCTCACGTTTCCCGGCATGGCCGCGGGCCTGGTGCTCAGCGCGTTTTTTCCGGGGCTGCATGGGCAGGCGTCGCTGCTAAGGGGGCTGCTGCATTCGTTTCTCGGACTCTTGACCGGCGGCGGCATCCTGCTGCTGATGGGCATGGCCGGGAACCTGATTTATAAAAAAGAAAGCATGGGCGGCGGCGACATCAAACTCATGGCCATGATGGGCGCCTTTCTCGGGATCAAAAAAATATTGATCGCGTTTCTCCTGGGCCCGATCCTGGCGCTGCCCTTCGCCCTGTACGCGAAATGGGTGAAGCGGGACGAGACCATCCCGTACGGCCCTTTTCTGGCGCTCGCCGGCGCCTGGCTGTTTTTTTTCGGCGATGTGATCTGGAATTATTTTTTTCTGCTTCCTTCATAAAGACGACAACGGAACGGAGCTCAACATGCTGAATTACATCACGACCGGGGAATCGCACGGGCAGTACCTTGCGACGATCCTCGAGGGAATGCCCAGCGGCCTTGAAGTCGACCTTGAATTCATCAACGGGCAGCTCCGTTTGCGCCAGCAGGGCTACGGCAGGGGCGGCCGCCAGAAAATCGAGACAGACGAAGTCAAGATCATGGGCGGCGTGGTGAAAGGCAAGACGACCGGCGCGCCCATCGGGTTCGTGCTGTTCAACAAGGATTTCAAAATCGAAACCATGCCGGAGCTTTTCCGTCCGCGGCCGGGCCATGCGGACCTGGTCGGTTCCTTGAAATACAACCAGGGCATCCGCCCGGTGCTGGAACGCGCGAGCGCGCGAGAGACCGCGATGCGCGTGGCCGTGGGCGCGCTGTGCCGGGTGTTCCTGAAAGAATTCGGCATCGAGGTGGAGTCGCATGTGGTCGGCATCGGCGCGGTGCAGGTTCCTTTCGAAGACAAGCTTTCGGCGCAGGACATCCGCAAGAAAATCGCGGACTCGGATCTGCGCTGCATCTCGCCCGAAAAGGAAAAACAGATGAGGGCGGCCATCGACGAGGCCCGGCGCAAAAAGGACACGCTCGGCGGCGTTTACGAAGTCCGCGTGTCCGGCGTGCCGATCGGTCTGGGCAGCCATGTGCATTACGAGCGCAAGCTGGACGGCCGTCTGGCCCAGCATCTCATGGGCATGCAGTCGGTCAAGGCCGTGGAGATCGGTTACGGCACGCGCGCCGGCGAAGTATTCGGGTCCGAGGCGCACGACGAAATTTTCTACGACAAGAAAAAAGGTTATTACCACGAGACCAACCGCGCGGGCGGCATCGAAGGCGGCACGTCGAACGGCGCGGAGATCGTAGTCCGCGCCACGATGAAGCCGATCTCGACCTTGGCGCAGCCGCTTGCGTCCGTCAACATGGCCACGAAGAAAGCGGAAAAGGCGGACTTCGAGCGCTCCGACACGTGCGCGGTGGCGGCCGGAAGCGTGATCGGCGCGTCGATCGCGGCTTACGTCATCGCGGACGCCTTCCTCGAAAAATTCGGCGGCGATTCCGTCGCGGAGATCGAGAGAAATTACCAGGGCTACCTGAAGCAAATCCGGGAAAGTTGAGCGTGAACGTTTATCTGGTCGGCATGATGGGTTCCGGCAAATCCTCGACCGGGCAGGCGCTGGCCTCCCTGCTTGACCTCCGCTTCGTGGATGTGGACCGGGAAATCCAGAAAAGCGAAAGCGCGGCGGTCGCCGAGATTTTCGAGAAAAAAGGCGAGCCGTATTTCCGCGAGGCGGAATCCCGGGAACTCGAACGCGTGAGCCGCGAAAGCGGGCAAGTGGTCGCGACAGGCGGCGGCGTCGTGCTGAAAGAATCAAATATTCGCGTCATGCGCAGGACCGGAAAGATTGTTTATCTGAAGACTTCCGTGGATTGGCTGGTTTCAAGGCTGGCGCATGACACGGAGCGGCCGCTTCTCAAAGGGGAAGACCTCGAGGTGCGGCTCGGCAAGCTCGCCCGCCAGCGCGCTTCGTATTACGATAAAGCCGGCGACTTTGTTTTTGTGACCGACGGTAAAACGCCCGAGGCCGTGGCCGTGGAAATCAGCGCGAGTGGACTTTTGAATGAAAAAAATAAAAGTTAAAAGCTCCAAGCACGACTACACGGTCTGGGTGGGTAAGGGCGCGCTGGGGATGGCCGGCAAAGTGCTCAAGAGCCTCGTGTTCCAGGGCAAAGTCTTTGTGCTCACGCAGAAAAAAGTGGCGCGGCATCATCTTCCCGCGCTGCGCGGATCGCTTGCCGCGGCCGGATACAAGCCCGAGGTCTTCGAAGTTCCCGACGGCGAAAAGGCGAAATCGATGGGAACGCTGGCCGCGGTCTACAGCCGGCTCCTTGCGAAGGGCTTCGAACGGCGCGACATGCTCCTTGCCCTGGGCGGCGGAGTTGCCGGCGACCTGGGCGGCTATGCGGCGTCAACGTATCTGCGGGGCATCCGCTTCGTAAACGCGGGGACGACGCTTCTTGCTCAGGTGGACAGCTCGATCGGGGGCAAGACGGGCGTGAATCTCGCGGAAGGAAAAAATCTCGCGGGAACTTTTTATCCGCCGCACGCGGTGCTGTCGGACATCGACGTTTTGAAAACGCTTCCCGAGCCGGAACTGCGCGCGTCTTACGCGGAAGTCGTGAAGTACGGCGTGATCCGCGACGTGAGTCTCTTCCGCCTGCTGGAGAGGGAAACGGAAAGCGCGCTTCTGCGCAACCCGGCGGTACTGGAAGAAGTGGTTGTGCGTTCCGCCTCGATCAAGGCGGCCGTCGTCAGCCGCGACGAATTCGAAACGCGCGGCGAGCGCATGATCCTGAACTACGGACATACGTTCGGCCACGGGTTCGAGAAAAACGCGCGATACCGCATGTTTCACGGCGACGCGGTGAGCCTCGGCATGGCCTGCGCCGCGCGTTTGGCGGTGCGGATGAAAATGCTGGACCCCTTCGCGGAACTCAGGCAGCTCGCGGTGCTGAGAAAACTGGGCCTCCCGGTGCTGCTGGACGCCAAGCGCTTTCAGAGCGCCGCGATCATGAAAGCCATGATGCATGACAAGAAAAAACGGGCCGGCAAACTCCGGTTCGTGCTTCCCGAAAACATCGGAAGCGTTACCGTACGGCAGGACGTCCCGCTTTCCCGGGTGCGCAGCATTCTCCGGGAGATGGGCGCAGGCCGCTGACGGAGAGGAGAAAACAATGAAAAAAAGAGAAGCGTTCAAGTTCGCGCTGGGCGTTGCTATCGGATACAGCTTCATCCACGGCGTCTCTTATCTCCAGAGCCATTATCTCTGGACCTTGTTCTACCGCTAACCCATCAGGTTCAGCCAACCATGGACTCACGGGACCTCCCATCCCTTCTCGTGCTCAACCAGCTGTCCGCGGGCGCCGTCGCGCGCGAGTGGACAGACTTGCTTTTGAGCGGCGAATCCGCGTCGCGCCTCTTGAAGAAAATCCGCGAGGAAAATTTCGCGGGCAAAAGAGACGCGCTTGTGCAGCTGGAAAGACGCTTTGACCCGTACCGGGAAATCGAGGCCTGTCTGTCCGCGAAGGTCTCGCTGGTTGCGATCACCGATCCCGCTTATCCCGCCTTGCTGCGCGAGATTTACGACCCGCCGCTTGTCCTCTATGTCAAAGGCAGCCTGGTGCAGGAAGATGCCGCTGCGCTTGCCGTCGTCGGATCGCGGCATGCGACGGCCTATGGCCTGTATCACGCGCGCTCTTTTTCTTCGGAAATCGCGGCGGCCGGATGGACCATCGTTTCGGGCCTTGCCCGCGGCATCGACCAGGCCGCGCATGAAGGTGCGCTGCAGACGGCGCGGGGCCGCACCGTGGCCGTTCTCGGCTGCGGCGTGGACGTGGTTTACCCGCGCGAGAGCCGCCGGCTGTATGAGGAAATCGGCGAGCGGGGAGCGGTGCTGAGCGAATTTTCGCTTGGCTCGCTTCCTCTGCCGCATCACTTTCCCCGCAGGAACAGAATTATTTCCGGACTCTCGCTCGGCGTCTGGGTCGTCGAAGCTCATGTGAAAAGCGGTTCGCTGATTACTGCCCGCGAAGCCCTGGAGCAGGGGCGGGAAGTCTTTGCCATGCCGGGCAGGATCGACCAGCTCACATCGAGCGGAACGCACCAGCTTCTCCGCGACGGCGCGATTCTCGTGGACAGCGTCGAATCGATCTTGGTTCCCCTGGCCCAGGCCACGGTAAACTTCAGGGAACCCGGCCGCCTGTTTGCCGCGCACGCGGCGGCTGGAAAACCTGCAGCACCTTCTGCAGCGGCGCCGTCCCTTCGCGAACAGGATCTCATCAGCTCTTTATTAAAGGAAGGGGACCTGACTCCGGACGAGATCGCGGACAAATTGGGCTTAGGCACCGCGGATCTCGCGGGCCGGCTGATGGAACTCGAACTTGGCGGAGCCGTCAAAAAAAAGCCGAACGGCCGCTTTGCGCTGCGTTGAAAACGAAAGATACGGCTTTTTAAGCAGTTTAACTTTCATTAAAGATGTTTGCAGCCCCGGCCGTAACAGGTTATAGTATTTCCAGTGCTTTTATTGTCTTTAAAAACACGATGAAAGGAGTTTCATATGGAACCCGTGAGTGGTGAAGTGGTTAGCCAGTCGGTACCGGCGCCAAAAGGCCGCCGTTTTGCAGCGGCGTTTATCGACTTGTTCATTATCCCGATCGTTCTGGGATTGATCATCGGCTTGATGATCATCACGGTTCCTGATGCCGTGCGCAGCGTGATTCTGGTCGTGGTTAACATTGCCTGGCTTGTTTTTCGCGATACGGTTTATTCGCCGGGACGCGCCATGGTCGGAACCAAGCTGGTCAGCCTCACGGGCCCGAAAGTCACGGTAAGCCAGGCTTTCGTCCGCAACATCCTCATCGTGATTCCGTTTCTGCTGGTGGCCGGCTACATCGTCGAGATCATTTCTTTGATGACCAAGGGCGAGCGCGTCGCCGACGTCTGGGCCAAAACCCGGGTGGTGAGCGTCAACGGTTAAGCAAAGGCGAAAGTCTTTGGCCCATGAAAAATAACAGGTTACGACAGGAATAACGGAAACCCCCTTCGCAGGAAGGGGGTTTTTTGTTCGATTCCGAGCATTGTTTGCCAAACCGCGTCATGATAAACTTGGATAGATTAAGGCGAGAGCATTTCAAGGCCTTCAAGAGATGGACCCTATCGTGAAAAAAAATCCGAATCAAGGCCCACGGAAGCCGAAAAAGAAGAATACGCAGGCGGAAAATGCCGCCCAGGCCCTGCAAAATGCCCTCTCGCTCCATTCTGAATTGGCCGCCCTCAAAAAAGACGCCAAAAAAAGAACAGACGAAAACAAGGCCATTCAGGAAAGAATCCAGGATATCGAGATTCACGTCAATCTTCTAACGCGCTTGCTCACAACGCTTTGCGTCGAAAAGTTCGGAATGCGGGTAGGCGTGCTGAAGCGGCTGATCAAGCGAATCGAAAAAGAAGCGATCCGGGATTCTCAAATCCTTCACCTGGAATCTCTCTACAATCTTTCCCCGAACGCGGAAAAAAAAGACGAAGAAACGCCGCCGCCGGCGAAAGACGATCCGTGGGAAGATATCGCTTAATTTTGCCTTCTGCCCGTTTTTCCTGCTCCGCTTGTAACCCTTTCGGCAATAGCCAGTTATAAACGTCCTATAATCGAAATTGTTTACAACCCATCTTTTTCTGCTACAATGTGCCGTTAAATTGGCAGCGGAGTGCTATCTTTTATGGAAATATTCGTCAACGGTGACAAGCGGCAGATCCATTCCGGCTGGAATGTCGGGATGCTCTTAAAGGAATTTCACGTGGATCCCCGCAGCGTGGTCGTAGAACATAATGAAGTCGTGCTCTCGCGGAGCCATTTCGACGAAACGCTCCTGGCCGAGGGGGACAAAATTGAAATCGTACGGTTCATCGGAGGGGGCAGCATTCATGGCCGGTAAAACCAAGGCGGAGCCGAAGAAAACCTCCCGCGGCGCCAAGAATCTCGTCATCGTCGAATCTCCCGCCAAAGCCAAGACCATCAACAAATTCCTCGGCAAGAACTTCCAGGTCGAAGCGTCCATGGGGCATGTCCGCGATCTCCCCAAGAGCAAGATGGGCATCGACGTCCAGAACGACTTCACGCCGCATTACGTCATCGTGGCCAAGTCCCGCAAAATCGTCAGCCACCTGAAAAAGCAGGCCAAGGGAAAAGAGAATATCTACCTCGCGCCTGACCCTGACCGCGAGGGCGAAGCCATCAGCTGGCACCTGGCCCATATCTTAAAGGAAGCTGACGGCGAGGTGGCCATCCGGCGCGTGGTGTTCAACGAAATCACCAAAGAAGCGGTGCAGAAGGCTTTCGAAAAAACGCGCGAGATCGAAATGAATCTCGTCAACTCGCAGCAGGCGCGCCGAATCCTCGACCGCGTTGTGGGCTACGAGCTCAGTCCGCTTCTCTGGCACAAAGTCGGACGGGGACTGAGCGCGGGACGCGTGCAGTCCGTGGCGCTGCGCCTCATCGTCGAGCGCGAGCGCGAAATCCGCAAATTCGTCCCGCAGGAATACTGGAGCCTGGAAGCGAAGCTGTCGCCCGAAGACCCCAAGCGTTCTGACAAAGCTTTCATCGCCAAGCTGGAAAAAATCGGCGACGAAAAAGCGGACCTGAAAAATAAAGAGCAGACCAAAAAGATCCGCGACGAAATCCTGACGCTTCCGTTCAAGGTCGACAAGCTCGAGAAGAAAGAGCGCAAGCGCCTGCCGCAGGCGCCGTACACCACCAGCAAGCTGCAGCAGGAAGCCTTCAACCGGCTCGGCTTTCCCGCGGCCAAGACCATGAGCATCGCCCAGAAACTTTACGAAGGTATCGAGATCGGGGACGAAGGCAGCGTCGGTCTTATCACGTACATGAGAACGGACTCCGTGAACATTGCAGTGTCCGCGCAGGCGGAAGCCTCGGCTTTTATCAAAGAAAAATACGGCGACAATTATCTGCCGGAAAAACCGCCGGTCTATAAATCGAAAAAAGGCGCGCAGGAAGCGCACGAAGCCATTCGCCCTTCGTCCATCCGCCGCGATCCCGAGGATATCAAGTCCTTCCTGTCCGACGACGAGTACCGGCTTTACCGTTTGATCTGGAGAAAATTCGTCTCCTCGCAGATGATGCCCGCCATCGACGAGCATGTCGTCCTGTGGACCGTGGCCGGCGAAAAATATTATTTCAAGACCACCGGCCGCCGGAACCTCTTTCCCGGTTTCAGCGCGGTGTTCGAGGACGTGAAAAAGCCGGAAGAAGACAAAAAGGAAGGCGACGAGGAAGACGCCGACGAGTTGAATAAAGACCTTCCCGAGCTAATTATGGGGGAGGCGCTCAAGCTCCATGAGTTGATCGGCTACCAGCATTTCACGAAGCCGCCCGCGCGCTTCAACGATGCGAGCCTCGTGAAAATCCTCGAAGAAAGAGGGATCGGCCGTCCCAGCACGTACGCGCCCACGATCCATACGCTGCTTTACCGCGATTACGTCACGCGCCGCGGCACGGCGCTCATGCCCACGGAGCTCGGCGAAAAAGTCCTCGACCTGCTGGTGGAATATTTCCCCAGCATTCTCGATGTCCAGTTCACCGCGAACATGGAAGAAGAGCTCGATAAAATCGAAGAAGGGGACCTGGAATGGGTCGCGGTCCTGAAACAATTTTACAAGCCTTTCGAGGAAAGCCTTACGGCCGCCCGCGCGCAGATGCAGAACCTGAAGCAGGAGCCGGTGCCCACGGAATTCAAATGCGACATCTGCGGCAAGCAGATGCTGGAAAAGAACGGGCGTTTCGGCAAGTTTCTGGCGTGCTCGGGCTTTCCGGACTGCCGCTACACGCGGTCCATGCCGACCGGCTTCCGCTGTCCGGTCGAAGGCTGCGGCGGCGAGCTCGTGAAGAGAATGTCCAAGATGCGCCGCGCCTTTTACGGCTGTTCGAAATATCCCACGTGCACGCACATCGAGAACAAGCTTCCGAAAAAGGAAGGCGAGCCTGACGAGCCCGAAAAGGCCGCGGAAAAGCAGCTCGAGAGGCTCGGGCCATGATCGAAACGAACGTTGAGTCCTTCCTGAATTTCCTGACTGCGGAAAAAAACGCCTCGCCCCACACGATCAAAAACTACGCCGTCGATCTCCGCGAGTTCGTCCAGTTCTTCGGCAAGAAAAGTTCCTCGGAAGTCTCCTATGTCGACATCCGCTCGTTCCTGGCCGTCCTGAAAAATAAAAATTATTCGAAGAGCACGATCTCGCGGAAGCTGGCCTGCCTCCGGTCTTTTTTCAAGTTCCTGGCCCGGGAAAATCACATCCCGACCAATCCCGCGGCGGGCATTGCCACGCCGAAGCGTGAAAAAAGGCTTCCCCAGTTCCTGGATGCCGAAGAAGTCGTGAAGCTTATGGAAGCGCCTTCCCGCGACACGTGGGAGGAAAAGCGCGACCGCGCGATCCTGGAAACACTCTACACTTCCGGGCTGCGCGTGAGCGAGCTGGTCGGACTCAACCAGGAGGACGTGGACTTTTTCGGCGGGCTCGTGCGCGTCCGGGGCAAAGGGAAAAAAGAGCGGATCGTGCCGCTCGGACAGATGGCGCTGAAGGCGCTGCGTTCCTATTTGGATCACAAGGCGCTCAGGGAGCGGGCCATGATCAAGTCGCCGCTTTATCTCAACAGGTCCGGCGGCCGCCTGACCGACCGCAGCGTGCGCCGCATGATTTTGAAATACGTCCGCCGCATCTCACTCAAAAAGGAAGTCTCGCCTCACACGCTGAGGCATTCGTTCGCAACGCACATGCTCGACAAGGGCGCGGACCTCCGGAGCGTCCAGGAATTATTGGGGCATGAAAATTTGTCCACGACCCAGATCTACACGCATGTCACCACGAAGCGGCTCAAGGAAGCTTACGACGCTGCCCATCCCCGTGCTTGAAGTTCCAAAGGACTAGACGATGCTTTTTTTGTATAACCTGGCTTATTTCGTGATGTCGCTTTTTTACCTGCCTTCTTTCGCGGTTCGTCTGCGGCAGGCCGACAACGCGCCGCAGCTGGTCAAGCAGCGGTTCGGGATCCTCGAGCCCGCGTGGAAAGAGCGCCTCATCGGAAAGAAAATTATCTGGGTCCATGCCGTGAGCGTGGGCGAAGTGCTCGCCGTCGAGAATTTTCTCCGGCGCCTGCTGGTCTCGTTTCCCGGCATTCACGTGGTGCTCAGCACGGTCACGCCCACGGGACAGAAGATGGCGCAGAAGATCAAAGACGAGAGGATCTCGGCCGTTTATTTCCCCTTCGATTTTTCTTTCGCGGTCCGGAGTTTTTTCCGCGAGCTGGAACCGGAATGCGTGATCCTCGCGGAAACGGAAATGTGGCCGAACCTTCTCGCGGAAGCCGGACGCTTCCGCGTTCCCGTGGGCATCGTGAACGCGCGCCTTTCGCCGCGCTCGGCTAAAAACTACGGACGCTTTTCCTGGATTTTCCGCCCTCTATTCGGAGCGCTTGCTTTCGTCATGGCCCAGACTGACGCCGATGCGGAGCGCTTTCAGCAGCTCGGCACGGCTCCCGAAAGAATCCGCGTCATGGGCAACATGAAATACGATAACGTGGAGCTTGGCAAGGACAGGGCCTCGCTTTCCCGGCGCTTCCGCGCGCAGTGGGGAATTCCTGAGACCTCGCGTGTCCTCGTGGCCGGCAGCACGCATCCGGGCGAAGAAAAAATCCTGGGCCAGGTGCTTTCCAGCCTGCGGGAAAAAGGTTCCGATTATGCCGACGTGAAGATGATCGTCGCGCCGCGCCACATCGAGCGCTCGCACGCGCTTGCCAAGGAGCTTACGGCCATGGGCCTGAGGACGGCGCTGGCCACGGAATATAAAGAAGGCGCGGAATTCGAAGTCCTGCTCGTGGACCAGCTTGGCGTTTTGAAGGACCTTTACGCCATGGCCGACGTGGTGTTCATGGGAGGCAGCCTCATTCCCAAGGGCGGCCAGAATCCCATTGAGCCCGCGGCGTTCGAGCGCGCGCTGACGCACGGGCCGTATGTTTTCAATTTTGAACGCGTCTATCGCGTCCTCGGCGACGAAGGCGGGGCCGTGATGGTGCGCGACGAAGACGACCTGCTTTTTGCTTTGGAAAGATTGCTTTCTCATCCCGCGGAGCTCGTCTCCCTGGGAAAAAATGCTTGTCAGACCGTGCGCTCGCTTCGCGGGGCCACGGACCGTTCCCTTGAATGGCTTGTCCAGCTTTTGGCCCCTGAGCCGCAACTAGTGAAAGGATGACTTATGTCAGCACGGATTCGAAATTTTGTACGCCTTTTGACGGAAGACAAAATCCGCGGGCCTTTTTCCGGGATTCTTTATTCGCTCGCGTCCTTTTTCTCGGGACTTTATGCCTACGCCGCCGGCGTCCGGAAAAATTTCTTTGACCAGAAAGTCTGGAAATCGGAAAAGCTGCCGTTTCCCGTCATCAGCGTCGGCAACCTGACCTGGGGCGGCAGCGGCAAGACGCCGCTCGTGGAGTATCTCGCTTACCGCATCAACGAACTCCAGAAGCGGGCGCTGGTCCTGACGCGCGGCTATAGCCACGACGAAATCGTGCAGTATAAAGAACATCTCCCGCACGTTTTGATCGGCGTTGGCAAGAACCGCGTGCAGACCGCTCAGAAAATCCTCCAGCAGCACAAGGTGGATCTCGGAATCCTGGACGACGGGTTCCAGCACTGGCCGATCGAAAGGGACATCGACGTCGTCACCGTCAATTCGCTGAACCCTTTCGGCAACGAGCTGCTCATCCCGCGCGGGCCTCTGCGTGAACCCATCGTTGCGCTGAAGCGCGCTCACATTGTCGTGCTGACGCACGTCAACCTCGTGAAGCCCGAAGAGCTGGACGCCCTGCGGCTGCGCGTGAAAGAGCTCGCGCCGGAGGCTGCCGTCGTGGAATCGTTCCTCGAGCCGCTCTTTTTTTACCGCGGGCAGAAAAAGCAGCGCATCCCTCTGGAAAGGCTCCAGAATCAGAAGGTGACCACGTTTTCCGGCGTGGGCGTGCCGCGTTCCTTTCAATTGATCCTGGCCCAGCGGCAGATCCGCGCCGTCCGCAATTTCGAATTCACGGACCATTACCGGTTTACCCGCCGCGACCTCGAAGAAGTGAAATACGTCAGCGAAGCGGCCGCCAGCCAGGAAATCATCACGACGGAAAAAGATTTTTACCGTGCTCCCGACATGATCGCCAAGGTGCTGAACCCGCTTGTGCTGGCCACGCGGCTGCGCATCGCGTCGGGCGAAGACATCCTGACGGGCGCGCTTTCCCGTCTTCTCGGAGCGAGCGTTTGAAACGAGGCATGATTGATTTTGCAGGCTACCATTTTATCCGCGGTTTCGCCGTTGCCGCGCGCGCGCTTCCCGCGGGCGCGGCCTACGGCCTCGGAAGTTTTTTGGGCGACGTCGCCTACATTTTTTCCTCACGGCGCAAAGTCGCCTACGCGGATCTGAAGGCCGCGTTCGGCGCACGCAAGACCGCGAAGGCGCGCTGGCAGACCGTGCGCGCGCATTACCGCCACATCGGGCAGTCGTTTATCGAGCTCTTGCGCTTTCCCTTGCTCGACAGGCAGACCGTGGAGCGCGACGTTTCCATCCCGCACCTCGAAAGATTCAACCAGGCGCTGAACGAGAAAAAAGGCGTGGTGCTGCTCACCGCGCATCTTGGCAACTGGGAACTTTTGCAGATTGTGTCCGGCATCTTCGGAAGCCCGATTCAGGCGCTCATGCGCGATCAGAAATACCCCCGGCTGAACGGGCTGCTCAACGATTTCCGCCGCAGCCGCGGTTCCGGCGTGGCCAGCCGCGGCATGGGTATCCGCGACCTCATGCGGTCCCTTCGCCGGCGCGAACTTGTCGGCGTTCTCGGAGACCAGTCCGCGGGCAGGCAGCAGGGCCTCATCGTTCCTTTTTTCGGGCGCAAGACCACGATCCCGACGGGCGCGTTTCAGCTCGCGGGCCGCGCGGGCGCGCTCGTGCTGCCGGCTTTCATCGTAAGGCTCAAAAACGAAAAGCACGAGATCCATCTGGGAAAGGCGTTTCACTGTCCTGAAGACACGGAAGGCGAGGAGACTTACCGCGAATTCGCCCGCGAGTATGTGGCCGCGCTGGAAGATTTGATCAGCCGCTATCCGGAGCAGTGGCTCTGGGCCAAGAAGCGCTGGAAATATTCCTGGACCAAGAGGATTTTGATTTTGTCCGACGGCAAACCCGGCCATTTCAAACAGTCGCAGGCCGTGGCCGAGGCCTTTCGCGCGGTGGAAACGCAGTACGGCCGGCCGGGCATGGAATATCCCACGGAAGCCGTGACCGTGAAATTCCGTTCGCCTTTTCACAAAGCGTTTTTTGCCGCGGCCGGGTTTTTCTTTTTTCCGTGGGCGCAGGGGCGTCTGTCTTTGCTGCGGTTTTTTTTCGACGAGGAAACCTCGCGCCTGCTGGAGGAGGTGTCCGCGGATTTTATCGTTTCCGCGGGCGCAGGCCTGGTGCCGCTTAATTTGTGTCTGGCCCGCGAGAATCAGGCCAAGAGCGTCGTGATCATGAAGCCGCCGTTTCCGTATAACTTTTTGCGTTACGACCTCGCGATCGTGCCGGCGCACGACACGGGCAAGGTTCCGGCCGAAGCCGTGCGCACCTTGTTGACGCTTTCGTCCGCTCCCTCTGGAGGCGAAACCGGCGGCGAATTGAAGAGTGAGCTGAGAGATCCGGAAAAAATCCGCATCAGCCTTTTTCTCGGCGGCCCCACGCGCGACTACCGCATGGAAGAGGCCGCGGTGAGAAAGACGCTGGATGCGCTCGAGCGTTCCGGAGCGGATTATCTGGTGACGACGTCCCGGCGCACGCCGGAAAAAATCTGCGCTTATCTGAAGCAGGCGGCGCTGCCGCATTGCCAGAAAATCGTGATCGCCGCGGAAGACGCGCGGCCCGGATGGGTGGGTGTCATGACCGAAGCCGCGGAAGTCCTCGTCATCACCGAAGACAGCATCTCCATGGTTTCCGAGGCCGCGGCCACGGGCAAAAAAGTCATCATGCTGTCGGTCGACGACGCGGAAAAGCTTCCCAAGAAACACCGCCGATTCGCGGACATGCTCGCGGCGTCGGGCTCGGTTTCGCGCGCGGCGCCGGATGACCTGGCCGCCAGGCTCGAAAGCGCAAAGCAGGGCTTTGCAACGGACCTGGCACGGAACGAAAAAATGCTTTTGCAGAAGAGGCTGCAGGAAATTCTGTGAAGACAATTCAAATTCTTCCATCCCTTGAAGTGGGCGGCGTCGAACGGGGCGTTATCGATCTCGCGCGCGCGGTGAAAGCGCGCGGCGACGAAATGGTCGTGATCTCTTCCGGAGGGGCGCTGGTCGCGCAGCTGCACAAGATGGGCGTGGCCCATTACGCGCTGCCGGTCCACAAAAAATCCCTCGGCTCGCTGGCGCTCGTAGGCCGCATCGCGGAGATCATCCAGCGGGAGCGCGCGGACGTCGTGCACGCGCGCAGCCGCGTGCCGGCCTGGCTTGCGCTCATGGCCTGCTGGAAAACCCAGGTGCCGCTCGTCACGACGTGCCACGGCTACTACTCGAATCATTTTCTCAGCCGCGTCATGGGCTGGGGCAAGCGCGTCATCGTCATTTCCCGCGCCGTGGGCCGGCACATGATCGACGACTTCGGCGTCTCTCCGGAACGCATCCGCCTCATCCACCGCGGCATCGACCTCACGCAGTTTCAATATAAGCCGGGAAAATACGGCGAGCCCAAAAAGACGCTGCGCATTGTCAACGTGGGCCGCCTTTCGCCGATCAAGGGTCAGAACGAATTTCTGAAGGCCGTGCACCTCCTGCGCCGCGACCTGCCGCACGTCGAAGCCTGGATCGTGGGCTCGGAAGGCAAAGGCAAGCAGCGCTACACCGAAAAACTCCAGAAGACCATCCAGCATCTCGGCCTTTCGTCCTGCGTGAAGATGCTCGGAACGCGCCAGGACATCCCGGAGCTTCTCGCTCAGGCGGACCTTCTCGTCCTTTCGACGCTGATTCCCGAAGCGTTCGGCCGCGTGATCGTGGAAGCGGGCGCCGTGGGCACCGCGGTTGTGGCCACGCGCGTGGGCGGCATTCTCGACGTCATCGATCACGGCGAAAACGGACTCCTGGTGCAGCCCGGCGACGTTCCGGGACTGAGCGCGGCCATGCTGGATCTTTTGAAGGACCGCGAAAAAAGCCGCGTGTTCGGCGAGAGGCTGCGCGCGAAAACCGAGGCCTTCTTTACGCTCGACCAGATGGCGGACAAGACGCTTTCGGTCTACCACGAGGTCAAAAAAGAAAAAAAGATCCTGGTGATCAAGCTCGGTGCCATGGGGGATCTGATCCTCGCGGTGCCGAGCCTGCGCATGCTGCGCGAACGGTATCCAGAGGCGCGGCTTTCGCTTCTCGTGGACAAAAAAATAGCCTCGGTGGCTTCAGCCTGCCCGTATCTTGACGAAGTCATTCCCGTGGACCGCGCCCGGCTCTCGCATCTTCCGTTCCTGCTGAAGCTGGCCAAAAAATTCCGCCGCGACGGCTACGACATTTCCGTGGATTTCCAAAATTCCAAATGGACGCATCTTTTCGCATTTCTCGCGGGCATCCCGCAGCGCTACGGCTTCCGCCGCGGCAAGATGGGCTTTCTTTTGAACAGGGCCGAGCGCTACGCACAGGTGCCCGAACCGCCGGTGCAGAACCAGTACCGGATCCTGAAACGGCTGGGCGTGCAGAAATTTTCGGACAAGCTGGAGCTGTGGAGCGATCCGCGCTCGCAGAAAAACATCGAAGAGCGCCTTGCTGCCGCGGGGGCCAAAAAGCGCGTGGGGTTTGTCATGGGATCCAGCCCGAAATGGCCGACCAAACGCTGGCCCGCCGCGTCGTTCCGCGCCCTCGCGGACAAGCTGCGGGACGAACTCGACTGCCAGATTTTCCTGATCGGCGCGTCCTCGGAAGCCGCGGAAGCGGAAAAGTTTGCCGCGGAAGCGGGCGAGGGCGTCTTCAACTGGGCGGGAAAGACCAGCCCGCGTGAACTCGTGGCCGCGGTCAAGGCCATGGATGCCGTCGTGACCGGAGACACGGCCCCGCTCCACATTGCCGCGGCCGTCAATACGCCCGTCGTGGCTTTTTTCGGGCCCACGGATTCCCGGCGCCACATGCCGCCCGCGGAACAGGCCACGGTGCTTTCCCGGCGCCTGCCGTGCCAGCCCTGTTATAAAGGTAAATGCCGCAACCCGGAAACGCTGGCCTGTCTTGCCCGCATTTCCGCGCAGGAAGTTTTCGAAGCCGTGCGGCATCACCTGGAAAAAGTACCCTCGCTTTCGGCTTAACGAAAACCACTTCTTTAAAGGGAAACTTGTGAAAATTCTGATTGTCGCGAAAAACTGGCTGGGCGATATGCTTTTCCAGGTGCCGGCCCTCGAAGCCGTCAAGGCCGCCTGGCCCCAGGCGGAGATTGTCTGCGTGGCGCCGCCGCGCTGCCGGGCCATGGTCGCGGCTCATCCCGCGGTCAGCCGCTTCATCGCCTTCGACGAAAGAAGAGAGCAGAAAGGTCTCGCAGCCAAAATCCGCTGGGTCCTGTCGCTGCGGGGGGAGAAATGGGACAAGGCCTTTTTATTCCACCGGTCGCGGACGCGCGCTTTTTTGACGCTGCTTGCCGGCGCCCGTGAAAGAGTCGGCTACGGAAAAGGGCGGGACTGGTTTCTGACCCAATCCATCGCAAATCCGGATCAGCCGCTGCACGAGGTGGATTATTTTTTGAATCTTCTGAAACAGGCGGGGATTCCGGTTCCGGAAAGGGCGCGCTACCGTTTTTACTTCACGCCGCGCGACCAAGACGAGGCCCACGAGATCCTTTCGCGCCATGGGCTGCGCCCTTCGGGTTTCGTGTGTTTCCACATGGGCGCGAATTGGGAACCCAAGCGCTGGCCGCTCGGGCATTTCGCCAGGACCGCGGAGATGATCCACGAAAAATGGCAGGTGCCGGTGGCGGTGACGGGCTCCCGGGAAGACGGGCAGCTGGTGGAAAAAATGCGCCAGCGCGTCAGCCGCGGCAGCGTGATCCCTCTCACGGGGCAGACGCCGCTCGGCGTGCTCGGCGCGGTCTTCGCAAAATCCGCGGCCGTCGTTTCCGCGGATTCGGGACCCATGCACATCGCTTCCGGCTCCGGCGCTAACGTGGTCGCGCTGTTCGGGCCCACGGACCCGCGCCGCACGGGCCCGCGCGGCATCGGCGACAGCGTCGTGCTTCAGTACATCCCGCCCGGCTACACCACGCCGTGGATCGGCGAAAAACTGCCCGATGAAGAATGGATGTCGGGCATCCGTCCCGAGCGCGTGATCCAGACGCTCGAAGAAAAAAAATGGATACGGCCGTCGCAGGCCGTCTTCTCCTGACCGCCCATGGCCGCCGCGCCCCGCGTTCTCGTCATCACGCTCAGCAATATCGGCGACGTCGTGCTCACGACGCCCGTCATCATGAATCTCCTGCGTGTTTATCCCGGCGCGGAACTGACCGTCGTCTGCGGCCCTAAGGCCGAAGGGCTTTTGCGCGGGAGCCGGCCCGTCTCGAATCTCGTCCTCTACGATAAAAAAATTTCCTGGCCGGAAAAAATCCGTTTCACAATGTCACTGCGCAATGGGCGCTATGACGCGGTCGTGGATCTCCGGCATACGGCCATTCCTTATTTCCTGTCAGCGCGGAAACGCAGCCCTCTTTTCCGCGGGCTTTCCCGCACGGCCATGCGGGAGCGCCATCTCGAGGTCCTGGAAAAAATGGGGCTGCCCGCGGATCCCGGCGTCGAGCCCTTTGATTTCTTTTCCGCCGCGGAAGAGGAAAGCGCACGCGCCAAGCTGAAGGGCCTGGGCCTCGCGGATTCCGGCTGGATCGTCGCAGCCGCGGGCGCGGCAAGCGAGAGAAAGCGCTGGCCGGTCGAGCATTACCGCGAAGTCCTGGAAAACCTCGTTTCCCGATACCGGGAACCCGTCGTGCTGATCGGAGACGCGCGCGAGCGGGAAATGGTGCAGCCGCTTTGCCGCGAGGGCGGCCGCATTTTCAACGCGGCGGGCGTGACCACGCTGCGCGAAACCGCCGCGCTCATTTCACGCGCGTCGCTCCTCCTCACCAACGACAGCGCGGCCATGCACATCGGCCATGAGCTGCGCCGCCCCGTGGTCGCGGTATTCGGCCCGACCGATCCGGCCAAATACGGACGCGAAGGCGGAAGTTTCCGGATCGTGCGCCCCACGGCGCCTTCTCCGGACAATCTTTTCGAAGGCGTGACGCCTTCCCGCGTGCTCGCGTCCTGCTGTGAACTTCTCGAAAGCCGCAACCCCGCGCCGCTGCGGGAACCTTTATGATCACACTTCCATCCCGTCCCCGGATTCTCGTGACGCGCGCCGACAGGATCGGCGATCTCGTCGTGTCCACGCCTGTTTTCGCGGCGCTGCGGGAAAAATTTCCGGACGCGTGGATCGCGGCGCTTGTTTTCGCGGAAAACCGTGAGCTCGTCGAAGGCCATCCCGCGCTGGACGAAGTGATCCTTTACGACAAAAAAGGCAGCGAAAAAGGCTGGCTGGGAAACTTCGCGTTTTCGCGCCGCCTCGCGGCCAAACATTTTGACGCCGTCATTCACCTGCATTCGACCAACCGCATGCACTGGGCCGGTTATCTCGCAGGCATCCCGGTCCGCATCGGCTGGGACCGCAAATGCTCCTGGGCGCTCACGCACCCGCGCAAGGACGTCAAAAGCGAAGGGAAAAAACACGAGGCCCTTTATAATTTCGAGCTGCTGGAAGATTTCGGAATCTGGCCGCCGCAGGAACTGGAAACGCATTTCACGCTTTCTCCCAAGGCCCGGCGTTCGGTCGAAGAACTTTTTTTTCAGCTCGGCATTCCTGCCGACAAGCCGCTGCTTGTCCTGCATCCGACCGCGAGCTGCCCGTCCAAGATGTGGCCCGCGTCGCGCTTCGCGGAGCTCGCCGACCTGGCCGCGCGGAAATACGGAGCCACGATCGTGCTCGTGGGCAGCGACAAGGACCGGCAAGTTTCAGCCGAAATCGCGGCGGCCTGCTCCGCGTCCGTCTGCGACCTGGGCGGCAGGCTCAGCCTCTCCATGCTGGGCGTGCTGCTGCGGGAATCCGCGGCGCTTGTTTCCAATGACACCGGCCCCGTGCACATCGCGTCCGCCGTCGGCACGCCCGTTGTTTCGATCTTCGGGCGCAACCAGCCCGGCCTTTCGCCCGCGCGCTGGAAGCCGCTCGGGAAAAATGCGCGCGTGGTATGGCGCGACGTGGGATGCCATCCCTGCCTCGCGCATGACTGCCGTATCAACTTTCTCTGCCTGGACGTGATTTCGGTGTCGGACGTCCTGCGCGAATTGGAATCGCTGGGCAGCGTTTGGCAAAAAATTCCATTCGCCTCCGATATCGAAGAAGTGCCCGCGAAAACCGGAGAAAGACCGTGAGGCCCGTGCGCCGCGTTCTCGTGGTCCAGCCTTACGGCATCGGCGACCTGCTCTTCGTAACGCCGGTCCTGCGCGCGCTGCGGCTTTTGCCCGGCATCGAAAGGGTGGATCTTTTGCTGGGCTCGCGCACCGAAGCCGTGGTGCGTCATAACCCGCACGTCGACGAGATCCTCGAAATCGACAAGGATCTTTTTCACCGCCGCGGCGCGCTCGAGAATTTCCAGGCCCTGCGCGCGCTCGGGGCCAAGCTCCGCGCGCGGCATTACGATCTGATGCTCGATTATTCCATGCGCGGCGAGTACGCGTTCTTCGGGCGCTTTTTTCTCGGCATTCCGGAAACCGCGGGATTCAACTACAAACGCCGCGGCTTCCTCCACACGCGCCGCGTGCCGCTGCCGCAAGGCTTCAAGGACCGCCACGTGGCGGATTACTTCTGCGGCCTTGCCGAAGCCGCGGGCGTCCCGGTGCGCGACCGATGGCTGGAATTTTATCTTTCGCAGGCGGAGCGGGAAGAAGCGGACCGCGTGCTTGCGGAAAAAGGCGTGGGCCCCGGCGCCGCGTTCGCGGTCGTCAGCCCCGGAGGCGGGGAATCGTGGGGCAAGGACGCGCATTTCAAGCGCTGGCCGCCCGAATTTTTCGCGCGGCTCCTGCCGCTTCTGCGAAAAAAAATTTCCTTTGATTCCGCTGTGGTCCTCGGAAGCAAAAACGAAAAAGAGATTGCCGCGGCCCTGACCCGGCACTCGGGCATGCCTGTCACGGACCTGACGGGGGAGATCACGCTGGCGCAGGCGGTGCGGGCGATGGAGCGGTCGGTTTTTTTTCTGGGCAACGACGGCGGGCTTTTGCATCTCGCGGCCGCGCGCAAACGGCCGGTGATCGGGCTTTACGGGCCCGTGCCGCCGGAAGTTTACGGGCCCTACCCGCAAGCCGCATCATCGGCCGCGGTTTTCAAAGAAGGGCTGGAATGCCGGCCGTGCTACCAGAAATTCCGTTACAACGCGGCCTGTGCCCACCGGGACTGTCTGGGCAAACTCACGCCCGAAGAAGTTTTTTCTTTCCTAGACAAGAAATCCTTTTTTGATACGATACAGCGTGCGTCGGAAAAAGTCCCGCAGTCCTAACCTTTTTCACCAGGCTTCATGAAAAGATTCACCAAAATTTTGTGGGGCGTCGTCGTCGCCGCCACGCTTTTTTTCGGAGCCTCTTTTTTTCTTCTCCCTTTGCCCGGCCATGCGACGGTCCTTCTTTACCACTTCATCGACACGCCCCAGCGCAGCTCCGAAGAGAAAAACGTGGTCAGCGCGGAAAGCCTGGAGCGGCAGATGGCATTTTTGAAACACTTCGGCTTCCGCGTCATCACCTTGCAGGAATTTTATGACATGCGGATGGGGAAGAGAAAGCCGCGCAGCCGCGAAATCCTTCTCACCTTCGACGACGGTGATTATTCGTTCGATCAAAAGGCCATGCCCATCCTGAAAAAATACGGACTTCCCGCGACGATCTTCGTGATCAGCGAGAACGTGAAAAACGCTTCGCAGGGCAGCATGAACCAGCCGACCATCCAAAAGCTTCGGGAGTCCGGCTTGATCACGGTGGAGAGCCACAGCAAAACACATCCGCTCCTGTCCCAGACCTCGCCTGAACAGCTCAAAGACGAGGTCGAGGGCTCCAAGCGTGACCTCGAGGCCATGTTTGGCGTGCCCATGCGGTTTTTTGCTTATCCGAGCGGCGACCTCAATGAGCAGGTGGTTGAGGCTGTCAAAGCAGCCGGATATGATATGGCGTTCGCGACCGGCCCCAAAAGGCTGAAAAAGACCGGTGTCCCGCGCGGGCAATACAGCGAAATCCGCATGAAAATCACCCGCACTTCCGACCTGCTCGTGGTCTACTGGTTCAAGCTTTCCGGGCTTTACAATTTGTTCCGCGGTTTCCGCGCCTAGCGCGCCCCTTTCCGGAGGGGGTTCCGCCCGCTTTAAGTCTATATCTTCCAAGCACTTAAATTAAATTCCGTGGATTGACACCTCCCAGAGCGAGTGATAGTATATACGGGTTTTTTGAACCTAACCCCTTCACCGCAGGCTCTTAACCGCCGGCCGTTTTCAATTAAGGATTCCATGAGTAAGGCAGTGCTTAAAACCCGCGGCATTTCTTTGAATGCCAAGGAAAAAAAACGCCTTTTGGATTTACTCAAAACCTTCGCCAAAAGCCGTGTCCTCGTCGTTGGTGATTTCATCCTGGACCAGTTCGTGTGGGGGAGCGTCAATCGCATCTCTCCGGAAGCCCCGGTTCCGGTCGTCAACGTCATCCGGGAATCCTACATGCCCGGCGGCGCGCTGAACGTCGCCAACAACGTGCGCACGCTGGGCGGGACCGTGTACCCGTGCGGCGTGGTAGGCCGCGACCTGGAGGGCCGCATGCTTCTCAAGACCATGCGCCGCGAGGGAATCGAAACCGGCGGCGTGGTTTACGATTCCAGCCGCCGCACGTCGCTGAAGACGCGCGTGATCGCCCATTCCCAGCAGGTCGTCCGCTTCGACCGCGAAAAGGCCGACGACATTTCCGAGAAAGACCTTACCCAGATCCTTGCCTTCATCAAAAAGAAAATCCCGGCCACCGACGTCGTCATCATCGAGGACTACGGCAAGGGCGTGATCCAGCCCAAGCTGCTCAAGCAGGTGGTCGCGTTCGCGCGAAAACATAAGAAGCCCGTCCTCGTCGATCCCAAGGAAAAGAATTTTCCCTATTACAAAGGCGTGACCTGCATCACGCCGAACCGGAAGGAAGCGTACGGCGCGCTCGAGAACGGCCGCGCCCATCATGACCTGCCGCTCAAGGAAGCAGCCCGCAGGCTGCGCGCGAAGCTGAATTCGGAAGCGGTCCTCATCACGCTCGGCGAAGACGGCATGGCGCTCTACGAAAGAAACGGTTCTTTCGCGCATATCCCGACGACGGCGCAGGAAGTGTTCGACGTTTCCGGCGCGGGCGACACCGTGATTTCGGTTTTCGCGCTGGCCATGGCGGCCGGGGCTCCAATGAAAGAGGCGGCGATCATTTCGAACATTGCCGCGGGCCTTGTCGTGGCGAAACTCGGCACCGCGACCGTGACGCCCGAAGAAATCCAGAAATCCATCGAGCAGATGTGATGGCGGACAAAACGGTTGGCATTATCCCGGCGCGGCTCGGTTCCACGCGCCTGGCGCAGAAAGTCCTGCGGCCTTTGAACGGGCGCCCGATGATCCAGCACGTGTGGGAGCGGGCCAAACAGGCTCGCGCTTTGAAAGACTTGTGGATCGCGTGCGACGACGAACGCGTCGAAGCGTGCGTCAAAGGTTTCGGCGGGAAGGCGATGATGACCCGCAAAGATCATCCGAACGGGACGTCGAGGCTCGCGGAAGCGGTGCAGAAGATCGAAGCGGAAGTCGTCGTGAACATCCAGGGCGACGAGCCGCTGATCGACCCGCGCAATATCGACCTTGTCGCGGAGGCTTTCGGAAAACATCCGGAAAGCCAGGTCGTAACGCTCGGCGTGCGTAAGACCGACCGCGAGGAATACGAAAACCCGAACGTCGTGAAGGTAGTTTGCAACGCGCTCGGCAACGCGCTTTATTTTTCCAGGTCGCCGGTGCCTTTTTTCCGCGATCAGGATGCGCCGCTGTCGTACTTGAAGCACCTCGGCATTTACGGGTACCGCCGCGGATTCCTGCTGGAATTCGTGACATGGAAGCCCGCGGCGCTGGAAGAGACGGAGAAGCTCGAACAGCTCCGCATCCTGGACCGCGGCGTGGCGCTGCGTGTGGTGGAGTCGCCGTATGATTCGTTCAGTGTGGATACCGAAGAAGATGTCGCCGTCGTGGAATCGCGGCTGCGAACCGTCATAAAACCTTAACCGCGGGAGCTTGGACAAATGCCCAAACATATCTTCGTGACCGGTGGAGTGGTTTCAAGCCTGGGAAAAGGAATCGCCGCTTCTTCGCTCGGAAAGATCCTGGAAGCCAAGGGCCTCAAAGTGGCGCTCCAGAAACTCGACCCTTATCTCAACGTCGACCCCGGCACCATGAGCCCGTACCAGCACGGCGAAGTCTACGTCACCGACGACGGCGCCGAAACCGACCTCGACCTCGGCCATTATGAGCGTTTCACCAGCACGTCGCTGGGCCGCGCCAACAACGTGACGACGGGCCAGATCTACAGCGAAGTCATCAACAAGGAAAGAAAAGGCGAGTACCTCGGCGCCACGGTTCAGGTCGTGCCGCACATCACGGACGCGATCAAAGAGCGCATCCGCGAGGTGTCGCGAGGCAAGCGTTTCGACGTGGTCATCACCGAGATCGGCGGCACGGTCGGCGACATCGAGTCCCTGCCGTTTCTCGAAGCCGCGCGCCAGTTCCGCCACGAGGTCGGCCGCGAGAACGCGATTTTCGTGCATCTCACTCTCATCCCTTACATCCGCGCCGCGGGCGAGCTCAAGACCAAACCCACGCAGCACTCCGTCGGCAAGCTCCGCGAAATCGGTATCCAGCCCGACATCCTCATCTGCCGCACGGAAAAGAAGCTCTCGCGCGACCTCAAGGCGAAGATCGCGCTTTTCTGCAACGTGGACGTCGACGGCGTCATCGAAGCGCGCGACGTGGCCTCGATCTACCAGGTTCCGATCGTGCTCAAAGAGGAAAAGCTCGACGTCGCGGTCTGCAAGTACCTGCACATCGAATACAAAGTCGGCAGCCTGCACACGTGGTACAAGGAAGTTGTCGAGCGCGTGCTCAACCCCAAGCGCGTGGTCAAGATTGCGGTCGTCGGAAAATACATCGACCTGCAGGATGCGTACAAATCCATCTACGAAGCGCTGTATCACGGCGGTATCGCCAATGACGCGCGGATCGTTCTCAAAAAAATCAATTCGGAAAAGCTGAACGGCTCCAACTGCCAGACCCTTCTCAAGGACGTTTCCGGCGTGCTGGTCCCCGGCGGCTTCGGCTCGCGCGGGATCGAAGGCAAACTGCGCGCGATCCGGCACGCGCGCGAGGCGAACGTCCCGTTTTTCGGGATCTGTCTCGGCATGCAGTGCGCGTCCATCGAATTCGCCCGCAACGTGCTGGGCTGGAAGGCCGCGAACTCGACCGAGTTCAACAAGAAGACGCCTTATCCGGTGATCAGCCTTCTCGAAGAGCAGGAAAAGGTGCAGAACCTCGGCGGCACCATGCGCCTGGGCGCGCTGCCGTGCCACATCAAAAAAGAAACCAAGACTTACCAGGCCTACCGCTCGGACGAGATCATGGAACGCCACCGCCACCGCTACGAATTCAACAGCGCCTACCGCGACGATTTCCAGAAGAACGGCATGAAGATTTCGGGCGTGTCGCCGGGCGGGCGCCTCGTGGAAATGATCGAGCTGGAAAATCATCCGTGGTTTATCGCCAGCCAGTTCCATCCGGAATTCAAGTCCAAGCCGGACCGCGCGCATCCTCTTTTCCGCGAGTTCGTCAAAGCCGCCATCGAATACCAGCAGAAAAATGTTCCCCAAAATCACGCGGGCGAAAACGGCCGCGACCTTGCCGCCAAGCGCGACAAGGAAGAAGAAGTTTCCTTTACGAACTGAGGACAATGATGACCCATACAGTAAGCGCAGGTTCGGTAGTCTTTGGTGATCCTTCGCATTTCGTGCTGATCGGCGGCCCTTGCGTGATCGAGAGCGAGTCAAGCGCGCTGCGCCACGCGGAAAAAATTTCGCGCATCGCCGAAGACCTCAAGGTCCCCTACGTGTTCAAGGCCAGCTACGACAAGGCCAACCGCTCGTCGTCGAAATCCTTCCGCGGCATGGGCATGAGCGCGGGACTCGAAATCCTCGCCAAGGTGAAAGACGAATTCGGAGTGCCGGTGCTCTCTGACGTCCACTCCGAAGACGAAGTGAAGCCCGCAAGCGACGTGATCGACATCATTCAGATCCCGGCGTTTCTCTGCCGCCAGACCGACCTGCTCGAAGCCGCGGGAAAAACCGCGAAGGTCGTGAACGTGAAAAAGGGACAGTTCCTTTCGCCGTGGGAAGCCGAAAACATCGTGCGCAAGCTGGAAAGCGTGGGCTGCAAAAAGATCATGCTCACCGAAAGAGGCTTCACGTTCGGCTACAACAATCTCGTGAGCGATTTCCGCTCGATCCAGATCATGAAAGGCTTCGGCTATCCCGTCGTGTTCGACGCCACGCATTCGGTTCAGCTTCCCGGCGGCAAAGGCACGGCTTCCGGGGGCATGGCGGAATTCATCCCCATGCTCGCGCGCTGCGCGATCGTTGCCGGCGCGGATTCGGTATTCATGGAGATCCATGAAAATCCGGCCGAGGCGCTTTCCGACGGCCCGAACGCTTTGCATCTCGACAAGCTGCGCTCGGTGCTCGAAGTGCTGATCAGTTTGAAAGAAGTCATGACGCAGAAAAAAGGGGCGCTTTTGTGAGTTCTGCCGTGCTCAAGACGGCGCGTTCGGTGCTTCTCACCGAGGCCAAGGCCATCGTGCGGCTGGGCCGCAAGGTCGGGAAGAGTTTCGAAAAAGCCGTGACGCTGATGGCGGGATGCAAGGGCCGAGTCATCATCACGGGCATGGGAAAACCCGGGTTCATCGGCAGAAAGATCGCGGCGACCATGGCGTCGACCGGCACGCCGAGCATGTTCCTGCATCCGGCCGAGGCATTGCACGGCGATCTCGGCATGGTGACCAAAGACGATTTGATCATCGCGATTTCGAACAGCGGTGAGACCGAAGAAATTGTGCGGCTTTTGCCCACGTTGAAAAAGATCGGCGTGCCTTTGGTGGCCATGACCAGCAACCCGCGGTCGCCGATGGCGCAGAATGCCGAAGTGGTTCTGGAGCTGGGCATCACGCGCGAGGCGTGCCCGCTGAATCTGGCGCCGTCCACGTCGACGACGGCCGCGCTCGCCATGGGCGACGCGCTTGCTCTTTGCCTGTCGAATAAAAAGCGCTTTCGCGAGGAAGATTTCGCGCTGCTTCATCCGGGCGGCAGCCTGGGCCGGAAACTGCTGAAGGTGCAGGACATCATGCGCCGCGGCAAGGACCAGGTGCTGGTGGGCGAGGATATCAGCCTGAAGAAGGCGCTGTTCCTCATCACGAAGGCGCGCGCGGGAAGCTGCACGCTGGTCGGGAAAAATAAAAAGCTGGCCGGCATTTTTACGGACGGTGATCTGCGCCGGCACCTGCGCGAGGGCGGCGAAGGCATTCTGACGCGGCCTCTGAAAGAGCTCGCCACGCGGAATCCGATGCGGATCCGCCAGGACAAGCTCGCGGCCGAGGCGCTGAACCTTTTGCGCTCGAAACGCATCGACGAATTGCCGGTCGTGGACCGGCATGACCGCGTGGTCGGCCTGCTCGACGTGCAGGATTTGTTGAAGGCAGGTTTTGTTTAAGTCCGAATCGTCGTCCCCCTCACCCTTCCCTCTCCCCCGGAGGGGGAGAGGATAAAGGAGAGGGGGATGGAAAGACGAGAGTTTCTTAAGTGGCGAAGAAAAAATTTTACCGGTATCCGCTCTACCTCGTGGCGCGGGGACTGGCGGCGCTTCTGGCGCTGATCCCGCGGCCGGTGCTTTTGCCCCTGGCGAGGATGGCAGGGCGCGCCGCTTACGCGGCCGTGGCGCGGCAGCGCGAAAAGACGCTGGAAAACCTGCGTTTCGCGTTCGGGAAAGAAAAGAGCGAGGCGGAAATCCGGGGCATGGCCCGGAAGGTTTTCGAAAATCTTTCCGAGACTTGTGCCGATGTTCTACAATTAAACCGGCTCACGCCGGAAGGCTTCGCGGCCATCGTCGATACTCGCGAGGCCGAAGTCTTGTACCGCAGGATTCTGGAAGGCGGGCGCGGGCTGATTTCGTTGACCGCGCACATCGGCAACTGGGAGCTTCTGGCCGCGGCCATGGCCGCGCGGGGGTTCCAGGGCGCGGTGCTGGGGCGCAGGATTTATTTCGAGCCGTACAACCGGTGGATTTCGGGCCTCCGGGCTTCGGCGGGAGTCGAGACGATTTACCGCGACGATCCGCCGAAAAAAGTGTTGAAGCTGCTCCGCGAAAACAAGATCATCGGGATCCTCGCGGACCAGGACATCGACAGCCTGAAAAGTATTTTCGTAGAGTTTTTGGGACGGCCGGCGTATACGATCATCGCGCCGGCGAAATTATCTCAGGCGACAGGCGCGCCGATCCTGCCCAATTTTCTTGTGCGGGAAGGCGGCAAGTACCGCCTGATCGTGGGCGAACCGATCCGGCCGGAAACCTGGGGCCAGGACGAAGCCGTTGAAATGATCACACGCGCCTGGATGCGCGAATGTGAAAAAGTGATCCGCGCCTATCCCGAACAATGGGCCTGGATGCACAATCGCTGGAAAACCAGGCCGGCCACGGAGGCCGGCGGGGAAACCGGTGACAGCGGAGCAAGGCCGGAAATGTTCCGGCAGAAAGATTCTGTTTTATGATGAAACGCATCATCATCGGATGTATCGCCTTCATCCTTCTGTACATCGGCGTCATCCAGTTCCAGGTGCTGATTTCCCGCCGGACCGTCAAGTCCGTGGCGGATGCCCCCGACGGACAGCAGACCACGCACAAGGTCTATTCCTTTTCTTTCGCGAAGTACACGACCGACGGCAAGAAGGAGCTCGAGATCGAAGGCTCCTCCGCGGACATCCTGGCCGAGACCGTGAATCTCAGTAACGTCGTCGCGAAAGCGTATGCCGAAGAAGTGCCGGTCACGATTACCTCCGACGCAGGCAACTACGACAAGGCGAAAAACAAAGTGCACCTCCAGAAAAACGTGGTGGCCACCACTTCCGACGGCACGCGCCTTCTTTCCGAAGAATTGGACATCCATCCGACCAACCGCATTGTGGAAACGCCCGTGCAGGTCCAAGTCAAAAAAGACAACATCAACGTCGAAGGCCTGGGCGCGCGCGGCGACTCGAATCTCAAGAAAGTGAAGTTCAAGAAAAACGTGACCGTCGTGATCCAGTCCGCGGAAGGCGCGGTCGACGGGGCGCCCGCGGCCAAGCCCGGCAGCGGCCCCACGGTGATTACCTGCGACGGCCCGCTGGACATCGACTACGCCAAGAACATCGCGCACTTCAAGCAAAACGTCGTGGCGCAGGACGAGCGGGGGAAACTCACGGCCGACACGATGGACGTTTACTATAATAAGCTGAGCCGCCGGGTTTCCAAGATCGTTGCGCTCGGCAACGTCGTCATCGAGAACCCGGACGGCAACAAGACCTACAGCGACAGCGTCATCTATCTTGCCGACGAGGGCAGGATCATTCTCGGCGGGGACACCGAAGCCCTGTATTACGAAGGCGGAACGACGGACGCATCCGCAGAAGGGAACGTCATCTAATGCACTTACTCGAAACGCGGCAGCTCAAGAAAACCTACAAAGGCAGGACCGTCGTGGACGGCGTCAGCATCAACGTCGGCCGCGGCGAGATCGTCGGCCTTCTCGGGCCCAACGGCGCGGGCAAGACCACGACGTTCTACATGATCGTCGGCGTGATCCAGGCCGAAGCCGGACACATCTTTTTCCGCGGCGAAGAAATGACGCAGCTTCCGATGTACCAGCGCGCGCGCCTCGGCATCGGCTACCTGTCGCAGGAACCTTCCATTTTCCGCAAGCTCACGGTCGAAGAAAATATCATGGCTATCCTGGAAACGCTGGACATCCCGCAAGTGGAGCGCGACCGGCGCCTGAAGAAGCTGCTCGGCGAGCTCGACATCGCGTATCTGGCCAAGAACAAGGCCTACACGCTTTCCGGCGGCGAGCGCCGGCGCCTGGAGATCACGCGCGCGCTCGTCACGAATCCGTCGCTCATCCTGCTCGACGAACCGTTCAGCGGCGTGGATCCGATCGCGGTCTTCGAAGTGCAGAAAATTTTACAGAAGCTCAAAAGCCAGGGGCTCAGCATTCTGCTGACGGACCACAGCGTCCGCGAGACCCTGGCCATCACGGACCGGTCTTATCTTCTTTGCGACGGCAAGATCGAAGTGTCCGGAACATCGACTTTCCTGGCGTCAGACCCCAAGGCCAGAGAGCTGTATTTGGGTGAAAAATTCACGCTGGCATAACCCCTCACCCTTCCCTCTTCCCTCAGGGGAGAGGATAAAGGAGAGGGGAACGGAGGATTTATGGACGTTCGTTTTCTTGGAAAAAATTTGAAAGTCACCAAGCCGATCAAGGAACATCTTTACGACCGGATGAGCAAGCTGGACAAATATGCCCCAAAGATCGTGGAGACCCACGTCGTCCTGAAAAAGGAAAAGTACCTTTACCACGCCACGATCACCCTTGTGGGCAAGAACCTCCGCGCTTTCGGCGAAGGCACGCAGAAGGAAAATATCTACGCGGCCATCGACCAGGCCGCGGAACGCGTCCAGAAACAGCTGAAGAAATTCCGCGACAAGATCAAGGACCACCACAAGGAGCACGGCCCGAACGCCGTCTCCCCGAAAGTGAAGACCGCTTCCCGTTTCCTGGCCGAAGAGGCCGCCGTGGGCCAGTTCAAGCCCGCGGTCATCAAGACGCCCCTCAAGGGGCTCAAGACCATGAACGTCGAAGAGGCCAGCCTCAAGCTGGAAATCGACGACATCCCTTTTCTTTTGTTTTTGAATGCGGAAACCAAAGGCCCGAGCGTCATCTACAAGCGCGATGACGGTAATCACGGCCTTATGGATCCGGAGTTTTGATCCCCCGCTAGTGAAGGACGCAAATTTAATTTAGCAAAAAAAGAAAAAGGACCTCAGGAGGCGATTCACCCATGAAGATAATGGATTTTCTCAACATCAAGGCCATTAAGCTGAACATGCAGTCCACCGAGAAGGAAGACGCGCTGAAAGAGCTCGTCGACGTCCTGACCGAAACCCAGCCGATCACCGACAAGAAAAGCGTCGTCAAGTCGCTGATCGAAAGGGAAAATCTCGGCTCCACCGGAATCGGGCAGGGCATCGCCATTCCTCACGGCAAGACCGACCTCGTCAAGGAACTCGTCGCGGTCCTTGGCGTCAGCCACAAGGGCGTGAACTTCGAAGCGCTCGACGGCGAGCCCGTTTACATTTTCTTCCTGCTCGTGGCGCCGAAAGACACGGCCGGCCCCCACCTGAAAGCGCTCGCGCAGATTTCGCGTCTCCTGAGAGACTCCTATTTCTGCGAGCTGATGAAACGCTGCAAGACTCCCGACGAGATTTTCGAGCTGATCCAGCGCGAAGAAGACAAGAAACACTGAGCCCGGACCGAGGAGCCTAAAGCATGCAGTTTTTTAAATGGCTTTACCCCGGCATCGGCATCAAGCGGTGGATTACGCTTTGCCTGCTTGGCCTTGGCCTGATCGTGTTCGTGGCGCTGGCCGCGGTCCGTTCGATCGCGGAGAGCAGTGTTTTTCTCGCGTCTTTTGCCACGGCCCTTCTGATTTTCGGCATCTTTCTCGTCTACACGGCGATCAAGAACATGGTCCGGATTTTCGTGCGCGCGCTCATGCCCGCCAACCGCGACGAGGCCCTCGTGGACATCGTTTACCAGCGGAGGCAGAACGAGTCGCTTTCCCGCGGCCCGCGCGTGGTGGTGGTGGGAGGCGGCACGGGGCTCAGCATGCTGCTTTCCGGCATCAAGCATTTCACGAGCAACATCGCGGCGATCGTGACCGTGACCGACACCGGCGGAAGCTCGGGCCGGCTTCGCGACGAAATGGGCATGCTGCCCCCGGGCGACATCCGGAACTGCCTTGTGGCGCTGGCTGACTCGGATCAGCTGATCCGCGACCTCTTTCAATACCGTTTCGAGACCGGAGAAGGCCTGAAAGGCCACAGCTTCGGCAATCTGTTCCTGACCGCTCTTTGCCAGGTCACGGGCGATTTCGAGAAGGCCGTGGCCGAATCCAGCAAAGTGCTCGCGATCCGCGGGCGCGTGATCCCGTCCACGCTGGAAAAGGTGACGCTGGTCGGCGAATTCATGGATGGCACCACGCTGGAAGGCGAGACCACGATCACCGAAGCCGCCAAGCCCCTGCGCAACATCCGGCTGAAGCCCGAAGACTGCAAGGCCGCGGCGGACGCGATCGACGCGATCGAAAACGCGGACCTGATCATCCTCGGCCCGGGCAGCCTGTACACGAGCGTGCTTCCGAACCTTTTGATCAAGGACATCCACGAGGCGCTGCTGAAGTCCGACGCGTACAAGATCAACATCTTCAACGTCATGACGCAGCCCGGCGAAACCGACAACATGAGCGCATGGGACCACCTGAAAGTCCTGATCGACCACACGGACCCGCGCATCGTGGACGCGTGCTTCGTGAACGTCGAGCCGATCCCGACGGAAATGGTCTCGAAGTATAAAGAGAAAGGCGCCCAGCCCGTGAAGCTCGACCTGAACGTGATGCGGGAAAAAGGCTACCAGGTGATCGAAGGCCGCATCATCAAGACCGACGGCCAGGTGCGCCACGACCCGGAAAAACTCGCGCAGCTTATTTTTGAACATTATCTGAAGATCGCCAAGACGGCCAAGGTTTGAGCGTCATGGAAAGCCCGGAACAACTGCCCACAAAAATCGAGAAGAAGTTCACCGTGAACAACAAGCTCGGCCTGCACGCTCGGCCCGCGGCGCTGTTCGTGAAAACCGCGAACGCCTTCCGCTGCGAGGTCTCGGTGAAAAAGGGGCGGCAGAAGGTGAACGGCAAATCCATCATGGGCATCATGACGCTCGCGGTCCAGCAGGGCACGCCCATCTTCGTGATCACCGAAGGCGTGGACGCCCAGGCGGCCATGGATGAGCTCGGCAAATTAATCGAAAGCGATTTCGGAGAATAAGAATTCCCCCTCTCCTAATCCTCTCCCCCTTTGAGGGGGAGAGGGAAGGGTGAGGGGATAACAGGGGCAAGGACAGAATGCAAAGGTTAAAAGGCAACGGCGTTTCCCCGGGCTACGTGATGGGCAGGGCCTATGTCCTGCACTCGGACGACGTTTTCTCCGTGCCGCCGGAGAGCATCTCGGCCGACGATATCCCGAAGGAGATCGCCCGCTTCGAAGACGCGCTGACACGCACGCGCGCGGAAATTCTCGGCATCCGCAAGAAACTTTCCACGCAGATCGGCCGCGAGCACTCGGACATCTTCAACGCGCATCTGCTCATCCTCGAAGACCGCACGCTGATCGAGGACGTGATCGCGCTGCTCCGCGAAAAGAAAGTGAACGCCGACTACGCGTTCTCGAAAGTGATCCGCCGCTACTTCCAGGCCTTTTCCCAGATCGACGACGAGTACCTGCGCGAGCGCATCTCGGACATCAAGGACGTGGGCAAGCGCATCCTGCAGAACCTCTACGGCGAGGAAAAGGGCGCGCTGGAAAACCTGAAAGAAAAAGTCATTCTCGTGGCGCATGACCTTTCGCCTTCGGACACGGCCACACTCGATAAAAATAAAATCCTCGCGTTCGTGACCGAGATCGGCGGGCCCACGTCACATACCGCGATTCTCGGCCGCTCCATGGAAATTCCGGCGGTGGTCGGCGTGGACAACGCGATCCAGAGCGTGAAATCCGGCGACCTCGTCATCGTGGACGGCACGCACGGTGTCCTCATCGTGGATCCGGACGAAAAGTCCGTGGAAGATTACCACCGCGAGGAAATCCGCTTCACGGCTTTTATCTCCGAGCTCGACAAACTCAAGAACCTGCCCGCCGAGACGATCGACGGCCGCAGGATCACGCTGGCTTCCAACATCGAATTCCACGACGAGATTCCCTCGGTCATTTCGCACGGCTCCGAAGGCATCGGCCTTTACCGCACCGAATATTTTTACATGAACCGCAGCGACCTTCCCACGGAAGAGGAACAGTTCCGCGCCTACAAGCAGGTGGCCGAGCGCATGAACCCGCACAGCGTCATCATCCGCACGCTGGACCTCGGCGGCGACAAGTTCGTGTCCTCGCTCGACGTGCCGCACGAGATGAATCCGTTCCTCGGCTGGCGCGCGATCCGCTTCTGTCTCACGCGCGTGGACGTTTTCAAATTGCAGCTGCGCGCCATCCTGCGCGCGAGCAGCTTCGGCAAGCTGAAGATCATGTACCCCATGATTTCCAACGTGCAGGAACTGCGCAAGGCCAACGAAATTCTCCAGGAATGCCGCGAAGAACTCCTGCGCGAGGGCGTGGAATTCGACAAGACCATGGAGGTCGGGGCCATGATCGAAATTCCGTCCGCCGCCATCACGAGCGATCTCCTGGCCAAGGAAGTGAATTTCTTTTCCATCGGGACCAACGACCTGATCCAGTACTGCCTGGCCGTCGACCGCGTGAACGAAAAAATCGCTTACCTCTACGAGCCTACGCATCCCGCGATCCTGCGCCTCATCCGGCAGACCGTGGAAAACGGGCACCGCAACAACATCTGGGTCGGCATCTGCGGCGAGATGTCGTCGGACCCGGCCATTGCCGCGGTGCTGCTCGGCCTGGAGATCGACGAGATCAGCACGAGCCCCGTGGTGCTGCCGAAGGTGAAAAAAATCATCCGTTCCCTCAGCTTCGCCGACGCCAAGGAACTCGCCGACAAGGCGCTGGGCTTTGCCACGGGCGACGAAGTCCGTGAATACATCAATGGAAGGCTGCGCAGCGTCGCGGCCGGCCTCCTGGACGAATAATGAAAAAATACCTCCTCGGCCTCGGCGACCAGATCGCCGGCGGCTATAAAATCGGCCGTGATTTCAAGCTCCCGGCCGCCTATAAAAATGTCCGGCAAATCGTGTTCTTCGGCGTGGGCGGCTCGGCCATCGCGGGCGACGTGATCGCGGAGCTCATGCACGGCCAGAGCCCGGTCCCGTTTTCCGTGCATCGCTCGAGCGACATCCCGAAATTTCTGGATAAGAACACGCTCGCGATTTTTTCGACGTACTCCGGCAATACGTGGGAGACCGCGCAGGCCTTCGGCCAGGCCGTGAAAGCCCGCGCGAAAATCGTCCTGATGACTTCCGGCGGCGCGCTGCTGGAAACCGCGAAGAAAAAGAAAATTCCGTATCTCGTGATTCCGCGCGGCCTGCCGCCGCGCTGCGCGATCGGCTACCTCACCTTTTCCGTGCTCGGCGTTTTGGAGCAGGGCGGGTGGGTGCGCACGTCGCCCAAGGAAGTCGAGGCCGTGCGCAAGTCGCTCAAGCAGTTCACGCCGGCCATGGCGCGCAAGCTCGCGAAAAAACTGCAGCACAAGGTCGTGTTCCTCTACGGCGAATCCGCCCCGGTCCTCAAACGCTGGCGCGCGCAGCTTGCGGAAAACGCGAAGACGCTCGCGTCGCAGCACAAGCTGCCGGAGATGTTCCACAACGAAGTGGAAGGCTGGCAATTCCCGAAATCATTCGCACGGCGCGCGGCCGCGGTTTTTTTCACGAAAAAAGGCCCGTGTCCGCTGAAGAACAAGGTGCGCATGGCGCAGGCGCTCATCCGCAAGCAGGGCGCGACGGTCGTGGAGATCCCGGTGAACGGGCACAGCTCCCTCGAAACCATTTTCGACCTCATTTACCTGGGCGACTGGGTCAGCTACGAGCTGGCGCTCCTCAACAAAGTCGACCCCGTGGCCATTCCGGTCATCGAGAGCATCAAAAAGCAGCCTTAATTCCCGCGTAACCCCTCACCCCTCCCTCTCCCCTCAGGGGAGAGGATAAAGGAGAGGGGAAACCGAAAGGCAACATGCCTCACGAGATCCTTACTCCCGACAAAACCCCGCAGGTTTCAAAACCCGCGGCCTCCTCCAAGACAAAGTCCTCCTTCAAAGATTTTTTCGCGCGCCTTTACCGTTTCCTGAAAGCGTTCAAAAGCCAGCCGCGGGAAGCGTTCGAATTCCTGAACGCGCTGCCGGCCGCTGTCCGCGGTTCCGCTTTTTCCAAGAGCCCGTCCTTTGCGCCTCCGCAAAAGGCTTCCGCTTCCGGTGCTCCGGCGGACTTCAATCCTTTGAAAGCCCATTTCGATTCTCACACCCAGGGATGGACGATTTACAAATGGATGCATTACTTCGACATTTACGACCGCCACTTCCGGAAATTCGCCGGGCGCGAGGCGCACATTCTCGAAGTCGGGATATGGCGCGGCGGAAGCCTGGAGATGTGGAGAAATTATTTCGGTCCCAAGGCGCGCATCTACGGCATCGACATCGACGAACGGTGCGGCGCCGCGAACGACTACGGCTATACCGCGTTCATCGGCGATCAGGGCGATCCGCGTTTCTGGGAATCGGTCCGGGAGAAAGTCCCCCAGGTGGACGTCCTGATCGACGACGGAAGCCACAAGGCCAAGGACCAGATCGTGACGCTCGAAGCCATGCTCGCGCATCTGGCGCCGGGCGGGGTTTACCTGTGCGAAGACATTCATCGCACGGAGCAGGAGTTCCTTTCTTACGCGCAGGGGCTGGTGAAGGGCCTTTACGCGTTCGACGGCTCCGTCGACGACGGCGTCCGGCCTTCGGCCTTCCAGAAATGGATCAAAGCCGTCCATTTTTACCCGTACGTCCTGGTGATCGAAAAAGCGGAGAAGCCCGAAGAGGCGTTTACGGCCGAACGGCACGGCACCGAGTAAAAGCCTTGTCCCGCGGCTCTTCCGGAGGGGCGCCGTTCGCCGGCCGGTTGATTGAAATCAAGCCTCGGTTTCGCGCAAAACCCCTACAAATCAAGGCTTCCGGGGCCAGGGCTTTTTTGATAAGATAGGGGTCCTTTTTGGGCGCTCGAGAACCCCGAAAAAATGCAGTCATAAAATAAATTTCCCGGCCCGCCGGGATATTACAGAAAGGTACCGACCATGAAAAAAGAACGCCGCTTGTTCACTTCCGAGTCCGTGGGCGAAGGCCATCCGGACAAAATCTGCGACCAGATCTCCGACGCGGTCCTGGACGCGCTTCTCGAAGGCGATGCGAATTCCCGCGTGGCTGTCGAAACGCTCGTCACGACCGGCAGCGTCATTGTTTCCGGCGAAGTCACCAGCGGAACTTACGTCGAAATCCCGCAGCTCGTGCGCGGCGTCATCCGCTCCATCGGCTACACGGACGCGGAATACGGCTTCGACTACAAGACCTGCGGCGTGCTCACCGCGATCCAGCAGCAGTCGCCCGACATTGCCATGGGCGTGGATACCGGCGGCGCCGGCGACCAGGGCATGATGTTCGGCTACGCCACAAACGAAACGCCGGAGCTCATGCCGCTCCCGATCATGATGGCCCATAAACTGGTCCGCCAGGTGGCCGAGATCCGCAAGAAGGGCGTGCTCGCTTACCTGCGCCCGGACTGCAAAAGCCAGGCCACGATCGAATACGACGGCGACCAGCCCGTGCGCGTGGACGCGGTCGTTCTTTCCTGCCAGCACGACGCGGACGTTTCCCTCGAAAAAATCAAGAAAGACCTCACCGAGCACGTCATCCAGAAGGTCATTCACCGCGACCTCATGGACAAGAACACGAAAATCTTCATCAATCCCACGGGCCGCTTCGAAATCGGCGGACCGCACGGCGACACGGGCCTCACCGGCCGCAAGATCATCGTCGACACCTACGGCGGCATGGGCCGTCACGGCGGCGGCGCGTTCAGCGGCAAGGATCCGTCCAAGGTCGACCGTTCCGCGGCGTATTTCGCGCGCTACGTGGCCAAAAACATCGTGGCCGCGGGCATTGCTAAGCGCTGTGAGCTGCAGGTCTCCTACGCCATCGGCGTGGCCGAGCCCGTTTCCATCATGGTCGACACGTTCGGCACGAGCGAAATCCCGGCCGAGCAGATCACCGAAGCCGTGCGCAAGATTTTCGATTTCACGCCGCGCGGCATCATCAAGAAGCTCGACCTCCGCAAGCCCATCTACCGCGCCACCGCGGCCTACGGCCACTTCGGACGTACGGAGCCGACGTTCACGTGGGAAAAGACCGACGCGGTCGAAGACCTGAAGAAGGCGCTCAAACTCGAAAATCATCATAAGGTTCACGCGTAACTTACTAGACCGATTGAGGAGTTCATATAATGACGAAAGGTGCCACGATGACCCAACCCGCCAAGAAGACTGCCGCGAAGAAAAGCGGCCAGGACTACAAAGTCGCGGACATCAAGCTGGCCGAATGGGGCCGCAAAACGATCGAGATCGCGGAAAAAGAAATGCCCGGCCTCATGTCACTGCGCGCGAAATACGGCAAGCAAAAGCCGTTGAAGGGCGCGCGTATCAGCGGGTGCATCCACATGACGATCGA